>JAAAOU010000139.1 GCA_009908745.1 Bacteroidota bacterium | reverse complement strand
GCTGGCATCGGCTTGGCTCTCATCTACCATCAGGATGAGAAAACGGTTGTGCAGTACTTGCGCGCCTGCCCGCAATTGGCGATTGTGGCTGACCCACTGCTGGGCAAAAGCGCGAAGCTTGCTTTCTACTTCCGGCACGGCTTCCTCGGGCAGCGGTTGGGAAGCCTGGTAAATCCACAGCCGGGTCTCCGGCGGGAAATGGTCGACAGTCGTCGGTGTTTGCATCTTTCTAGTCATTTTTAATCAATACACTACGAGGGCTTTACAAGTTCGGGCGGAAGCAGCAGCTTCGGCCTAGGCTACAGTCAGCCCCCTTTTTCCCGCCAAATAATTCCCCGAAGCCGCAAAATTCCCTACATTTGGCGCAAATCATCACCAATCTACAACAAAGCATGAACCTTCACGAATACCAAGGAAAAGAATTGCTCCACAGCTACGGCGTCGCTATTCAACAGGGCAAAGTTGCCGCTACTGTAGAAGAGGCTGCCGAAGCCTATCAGGAAATCGTTGACCGTACCGGCTCTAAATTCGCGGTAGTGAAAGCCCAAATCCACGCGGGCGGCCGCGGAAAAGGCGGCGGCGTCAAGCTGGTCAAAAGCATGGACGAGCTCAAAGAAAAAGCCGGCGATATCCTCGGTATGATGCTGAAAACCCCGCAGACGCCGGGCGGCATGGAAGGGCCGGGTAAACTGGTGCGCAAAATCTTGGTAGCGGAAGACGCCTACATCCCTAGCCCGGACGAGTGCGACGAATTCTACGTCTCCGTGCTGATGGACCGCGAAAAGAAATGCAACGTCATCGTGTACTCCACGGAAGGCGGTGTGGATATCGAGACGGTGGCCGAAGAAACGCCGCACTTGGTACACAAAGAATACATTGACCCCACGCTGGGGCTACAAGGCTTCCAAGCCCGCAAAATCGCCTTCAACCTCGGCCTGAGCGGCAAAGCCTTCAAAGAGATGAACCGCTTCATCAGCTCCCTCTACAAGGCTTTCGTCGGTTCCGACGCTTCCCTGTTTGAGATCAACCCTTGCACCAAGCGTGGGGACGACAGCATCATCGCGGTGGACTGCAAGGTGACGCTGGACGACAACGCTTTATTCCGCCACAAAGACCTGGCCGAGATGCGCGATACCGGGGAAGAAGACCCCACCGAGGTGGAAGCCAAAGAATACGGCCTGAACTACGTGCAACTCGACGGCAACGTGGGTTGTATGGTGAACGGTGCCGGCCTGGCCATGGCCACGATGGACATCATCAAGCTTTCCGGCGGCGAACCGGCTAACTTCTTGGACGTAGGCGGCACGGCGGACGCCAAGCGCGTAGAGCAAGCTTTCCGCATCATACTCAAAGACCCGGAAGTGAAAGCGATCCTGATTAATATCTTCGGGGGGATCGTGCGCTGCGACCGCGTGGCGCAGGGTGTGGTGGATGCCTATAAAAACATGGGCAATATCGGCGTTCCCATCATCGTGCGCCTGCAGGGGACCAACGCCGACATCGCCAAGAAGATCATCGATGAGTCTGGCCTGGCGGTACACTCTGCCATTTTGCTGCAAGAAGCGGCGGATTTGGTAAAGGAAGTGGTGTCCTAAACAGGGGCAATAAGGCCTTAACCATAAGAAAAGCGCCGGATGTCGTTGCAAGAGCAAGGGCATCCGGCGTTCTGTTTTTCCCGCAACAATTCTAGCCCCGGCCTGTTTCACCACCGAATATAAAATTGCGAAGACTATGTTTGGATTATTCAAGAAAGACCCGGTGAAAAAACTGGAGAAGAAGTACCTCAAGCTGATGGAAGAAGCCATGGCCATTCAGCGCGGCGGTGACATCAAGGCTTACGCCCAAAAGGCGGCCGAAGCCGAGGAAGTTGCCAAGGAAATCGAAGCGCTTAAAGCTAAGAAAGAAGAAGGATAGACGCCTTTTCTGCCTACGCTGGTCAGTGGGAATACATCCACTGTATGTCCCTGCTGACCAGCATAATACTACGATCGCGCTCCTAATTGTCTGTGGGGGAATTAAGATTCACATCCCCCAATTTCACGCCGATAAAGTCGAACCCGCTAAGGTCTCCTGTGATATCATCGAGCAAGAACACCTCCGGTAGGGGGTGGTTGGCAAACGGGTCGTCCCCCAACGGCCAGCTAGCGGGCAGGAAACGCCATGCGGGCTGCCCATCAAAGTGTAAATTGACCCCCAAAATAATTTTCTGAATCTGTATACGGTCCAATACCGATATGCTGCCGGAGTCGTTGACGTCGGCAGCTAGCATTTTATAGACGCTATCGAGCGTATCTATGGCTAGAGAATGTTTGGCGATCAGTATCTGGTCGGCCAAAGAAACTCCTGCTGTCGCCGCGTCTGTTTTCTCTACGCGCAATCCTACCGTATTACCCAACGGGATATCGTTGAACGTATACTGCCCGTCGCTCCCAGTGATAACCGAGTCCGTGACCGGGCCGCTGAGGTGTACTTTGGCATTGACGATGGGCGTACCTAATTCATTGGTGACCTGGCCACTGATGCTGAACGCGCCTTGTTGCTGTTGCTCTTTTCCATCCAGCGTCTCTACGCCCAGCCCGAGCGGGTCTAGCCAGTCGCTTAGACGGCTGCCTGGGGTGTTGCCGTCGGCCCAAGAGCGGGACAAGCGGCCGTAGTAAGTAGTAATGGTGCCGCTACAGCCGCCCGAGCCGCCGTGCAGTTGGCCGTGGATACGCCGGTCGGGGCCAAAAAGCGGGCTGCCAGAGGAGCCCACCTCGAAGGTGCCTTCGCTGTAATTGACACGAAAGTGGTGGTTGGCGGGAGTGGTGACGATGTCCCCGTTGGAATCGGTCCAGTCGATGCCGGTGTTCTGCACTACGGAAGGCTGGGTATAGACGGACCGCTTCTTGATATCGCCGCTCGGGTGGTGGTAGAGGTTCCCAGAGGCCGGCGCGTCGCCGCTGCGGTCCCAGCCATTGAAGTAAAGGTTGTAGCTCAGCGGTAGGGGCGCGGTGATTTCCAGCAGCAGGAAGTCGCTTTCGAAGCGCTCGGCCCGTTGTACGCAACCCAGCAAGGAGTTAGAGCTGGGTTCTTGGGTGGGGTCGTTGCAGCCACTGGCTTCGTACTCGAAATCAAAGCGCCACAGGTCGTGCAGTGGCGTAAAGTTCATCTGGCAGTGGCTAGCGCTGAGGATATAGGGCGTCTCATCCTCGGCGGTGTTGTTGACGAGGCTGCCGGAGCAGTAGCCGGTGCCTTCTTCCAGCACCATCATAATACGGCAAATGCCGCGCTTGGCCGCTTCCCATTCGTCATCGCCCGGGCAGTTGGCGTTGGTGTGGCAGCCCAGGCTGGTGCCGTAGCCGAAGCTGGACGCCGGAC
>JAAAOU010000112.1 GCA_009908745.1 Bacteroidota bacterium | reverse complement strand
GATATCGGCAGTAGCGCCCAGAAGGATGCCTAAGGTCTCAGAGTACTCTTCCTCCTCGTTCTGTTCTTCGTCTTCATCGTTTTTCTTCTCCTCTCCGTCTTCGTCCTCGCTCTTCTTTTTGGTTTTAATAGAGCGCAGGCCCGCTTCCACGGCTTCCTTGGCGGCCAGGCGGATCAGGGCATTCGCCAGCTCCCGGCCGAAGCGGTCGCGCAGTGATTGCTCCGCCACAACGTTGAGGTTTTCCACCATTTCCAAGTCTTTCACCCCACCAGGGTATTTGATTTGCGCCCCCCGCAGCGGGTACTGCCGGTCGCGGAAAGCCGGCAGGGCTACCCGCAAGCTGTTGACGCCTTCAAAGCCGTTGTATTCGTTGTAAGTCTGCCGGCCGAAGCTGTAATTCAGGCCATACTGCTGATTGACGAAGCGCAGCTCACCGGTATTGGAGTTGCGCAGGATGTTAAAGCCGATAATGTTTTCTTCCTTGATCGGCCCCTGCCCATTTTCCCAAAAGATTACCAAACTGCCGCCTTCGCCGACCTGCTCTTTACAGCGGGGCCGCAGCATACGCTCATAGCGGCGCGCTTCCCCCGCAAAGCCATTCAGCTCCGCGAGGCGCACCAGGTCACACTTAAGCTGCTCCGGCATCGCTACGCCCATGTACGGGTGCACCTGCCCGTCTTCTATGAACAGCTCTGCGGCGTTGCGGTAAGCAATGAAGGCGTTATTCCACTCTCCATTCGCTTCGTAGCTCAACCCCATGACGATATGGCCAAGCACGTCGTCGTTGTACTTCAAAGGCTTGTCCGGCACGGCATCGTTGAGCTCCTGCAGGCGGATATTGGTGCGGCGGGCCTCTACCCGGGCGGCGGAAAGGTCGCCCAGCTGCAGGAAATTCAGGCTTTTGAGGTAATGTACCGCTATGTTTTCAAAGTACTCGGTTTGGTACGGGGTTACACGGGGGTTGCTCAGCATCGACAAGCCTTCCTTTCCGAGAGAGGAGCGGCGGTCTTCGATCAGGTAATCGGCCTTGTTCAGGTACTCATTGCTCTTCGCCAAGTCGCCCTGCATGCGGGCCAAGGCACCCAGCTCCAAGTAGTACAGCACCCGGTTGCGGTCCTTTTTGTAGAACCGCTTTTTCTCAATCAGCTTGGCCGCTTGGGTAAAGTCACTCTGCTCCACCATCTGATTGTACTGCAGCCGGTAGCGCTCGAAAGAAGCACAGGAGCTCAGCAGTACCGTCAGGCACAGGAGCAATATGGTGTAGTGGTTTTTCATAAGTGGTGCTGGCGTGTAGCGTCATAGAAGGGGTAGTCAAAACTAGAAGGGTGCCGCCGTTCGCCTACAAGCGGCAAGGGCGGCACGCCGGCTAATTCTTCACAAACTTCTTGATCTTCTTATCACCGATCCACACGATTTCGTTGGTCTCGATGTTCGCCAGCGTCATGTCGATCTGGTAATAGATGACTTTCTTGCGCTTGTAGGCATCCATGATGGAGTTGATGGAGCCCTGCAGCATGTAGTCCGCGCCGACTTCCAGGCCCCACTGCTTCATGGTGGACTGGGAGGCGTTGTTCTGCTGGTCGGCACGCTCGCGGCGGATTTGCTCGCGCTTTTGGCCACCCTGCACTAGGCGGACGCGGCCGCTTTTGACAAAGGCTTTTTCCAGCTCTTTGGTGAAAACCTCCGCTTCTATATGTTCATGGGATTTGTTGTCGACCATACCGACAATTACGACCGGGCGCTTGCCTGTACGGCTCGTGTGGCGTTCCAGCCAGGGTTGCCCCATAATCTCGGTGACTAGCTCGGCGGCTGTCAGGCGGGCGTCGGTATCGTTCCAGCGGCCGCTGAGATCCACCGTGGTGTCCGTTTCAATGCGTTGCACCTGCCGGTTGCAGGAAGTGCCGATCAACAAAACAGCGAATAAGAGGAAGGGAAGGAAACGTGTCATGTAGATTTTGTTTTAGGTTTTGTTTTGAAAATGCGCATCATAGCGGCGCGGGAAAGCAGCGATAATAAATAGCACTGCTTTCCTGCGCTACCAAGATATTACCAACGGCGCCAGCCCCAGCGGGGGTTGATGATACGCGGGCGGCGGGCCCGTTCCAGGCGCAGCTGACGGCGGAACTCGATGCGTTCGCGCTTGCGCTGCTCTTTGATCAGGATGGGGTCATAAGCTTGGTAGGTGTTGTCGACCGTGGCCCCGAGGCTGGCGGCGTGCTTGGCATCCACCTTGCCCTCGTAAGCTTCGTAGGCTTCTTGGGCGCGGGGGTTCTGATCGCTATGCTGTGCTGTGGCCGTCCCGATGAGGAAACAAGCCAATACGGCGGTGAGCAAGATCATTTTCATGGCGTTGCGTTTTGATTACATTCCAAATATACAGGTATTACACATGCGATGCGAGCGCTTTAACGGGGGCTTAACGCTGAATTCGCGTATTTAAAAGAACAATAACGCCATAATTCTATACCTTTCAATAATGGAAACACTTCGACACTTGCCAAGCCCGCCCGCCAAGCGTTTAGCCGTACACGTCAAGCCCGCCGCCGAGCGCGCCTTACGGCAGGGGCACCCTTGGGTTTTCGAAGAATCCATCACCAAACAGAATGCTGAGGGGGAGGCGGGCAGTTTGGTGATTATCTTCGACCGGAAGAAAGACAAATTTTTGGCAGCCGGTCTGTACGACCCTTACTCGCCCATCCGCATCAAAGCGCTGCAGTTCAATAAGCCCGCTACCATCAATGCGCAGTGGTTTGCCGGCAAGATAGAGCAAGCCTACGAGCGGCGGCAGCCCCTGCTGCAGACCGATACCAACAGCTACCGGCTGGTCTACGGGGAAAACGACGGCTTACCGGGCCTAGTGACCGATGTGTACGACTATGTGTTGGTGGTGAAATTGTATTCCCTGATTTGGGTGCCTTACCTGAGGGAAGTACTGATGCCCCTGCTGCGCCTCAGCGGATGCCAAACGGTAGTACTGCGGCTGAGCCGGAACGTACAGCAGCAGCCTGAAGAATTGTACGGCTTGGAAGAAGGTCAGGTGATCTACGGAGATTTACCACAGGAGGCTATTGTCTTCCGCGAGCACGGCCTGCGCTTCCGCGCAAATGTAGTCAGAGGGCATAAGACCGGCTATTTCCTCGACCACCGGCACAACCGCAAACGGATAGGGGAGCTGGCTAAAGGCAAAAGCGTGCTCGACGTGTTTGCCTACGCTGGCGGTTTCTCCGTACACGCGCTGTCGGGTGGCGCTACCGAAGTCACGAGCTTGGACATCAGCGCTCAGGCACTGGAGATGGCGAAGCAAAATGTAGCTCTAAACAAAGTATCCGGCACACACCACCCCCTCCCCGGGGATGCCTTCGAGCAGATGGAGAAGCTAGAAAAGCAGGGTGAACAGTTTGACATCGTGGTAGTAGATCCGCCCTCTTTTGCCAAAAAAGCGAGCGAGCGGGAGCGTGCCCTGCAGGCGTACCAGCGGTTGGCGCAGCTGTCTGCCAAATTGGTAAAGCCTGAAGGCATACTGATGCTGGCCTCCTGCTCCAGCCGGGTGAGCGCAGAGGATTTTTTTGGTGCCGTCACCGCCGTACTGCCCGCTTCTTTCCGGGAAATAAACCGCACTTTTCACGATGTGGACCACCCCGTTGGGTTTCCGGAGGGGGCTTATTTGAAGGCGGTGTATTTTCACAATAAAAAAAGAGCCAATGCTTAGTAGGCACTGACTCTTTCCATATACTTTTGCGACTAAAATCCGTCTTACCCGGCGTTGTAGTAAAAACGCTCATGCACAATCTGGTCCCCTTCCCATTGCTGCACGGCGACCTGCTCCATGTTGGCGCGGTTGCCATCTTTGAAGGTCACCTCCATAGCGCTTTCGATAGTGGTTGTAGCGTTATCTTCGTCAGAGGTTACGCTTTTTACATCAAGGTTGTGGAACTCTTGGATGCTGTTCAAAAAGTTGACCTCGTACTCGCGGCAGGCCGGCTTGCCTTCGCGTTTGCCGGTGGGCTCTTCCATTACCACATTATCGGCGTAGTACTGATCGAAAGCCTCGAGCAATTGACCGCTGCCGAGCTTGTTGTAGATGTCTTGTGCTTTTTCCTTGTAAGTCATAACTAATTATTTTAGTGTTTAAACTTTAAATGTTTAAACGCTGAATTTGTTTGCTTGGGGGCTTGATTTTATGCATAAGCTCGGGAATTATTTTGCCGAGGCCGGGGTTGGCAATACAGTTGCGCCCAGAACGACCCTATGATGGATACTTTACTGACGAATTTTTTGCAAGAACTGCAACAAGATGGCACAGCAGTTGTGCACGCCTCCACCGATGCGTTTTCAGACGCAGAAAAACAGCGGGCAAAGGCGCTGCTGGCGGAGTGGGAGGAAACAGAGCGTCTGCGCTGGCCGGGGGAAGTCCCCGCTTTGGATGAGGAAGCCGCGCTATGGGCAGCGACTTATGTATTCAGGGCCGCCCAGTTCTTTGTGCACCGTGATTTTGAGGAACAACAGTTGCGCAAAAGCCTGCGCCCTTACCCCGGGCAGTTGGGCGCTGCGGAGGTTTACAGTGCAGATTTGTGCTTGCGCCACCTGCCCCGGCTACACCAAAAAGCCAAGGCACTTGCACCGGCAGATGTGCTGGTGGAGCTACTGGAGGAAACCGCCCGTCAGTTCCCTTTGTCCTCAGTCGGGATGGACGCCGAGGGGCCCTGGGCATTGGAGGTCATACTAGCGCATCCGTCATTGCGTTTGATGTATACCGACCGGATTATTGAACATAAAGACCAAAGCCGGCTAGAAGACACGGCCATCCGCGAAGCCGTGTACGCAGCACTGGGTGCTCATGCCGAAGCATTCTGGCCGGCTATTAGGAACTAAACACCACGCATGGACAACACAAATAGCGCAGCAGAGCAGCTCAATACCGTGCTGCGGCAATTGAAAACCGCCTTTGTGGGCAAAGACGAGATCATCGACTTGATGGGCATCGCTTTGGTCGCGCGGGAGAATTTATTCCTGCTCGGCCCGCCGGGCACCGCCAAGAGCGCGATGGTCCGTTCTTTATCCCAACGGCTTGGTGGCCATACTTTTGAGTACCTGCTCACCCGCTTTACCGAGCCTAACGAGATTTTTGGCCCTTTTGACATCCGGAAACTGCGGGAGGGCGAGCTTGTCACCAATACAGAAGGGATGCTCCCCGAGGCCAACCTCGTTTTCCTAGACGAGCTGCTCAACGCCAACAGCGCTATCCTCAACAGCTTGCTGATGGTGCTTAACGAGCGGGTCTTCCGCAGGGGAAAAGAGACGCGCCCGCTGCCTGTACTGATGATCGTGGGAGCCAGTAATCACCTGCCGGAAGATGAAGCCCTGCAAGCGCTGTACGACCGTTTTCTGCTGCGTGTGCCTTGTGATAATGTAGCCCCCGACCAACTACCGGAAGTGCTGCGGGCAGGCTGGAAATTAGAAAAGCCAGACGGGTCGGCAGAAGCGCATATCGGCTTGGATCTTATTCAGGGCTTACAACAGCAAATCTATAAAGTGGCGCTGGACGACATACAGGACGCTTACCTCGACTTGGTAGCCAAGCTGCGCAATACCGGCATACAATTATCCGACCGCCGGGCGGTAAAGATACAGCGGCTGATAGCGGCGAGTGCGGTACTCTGCGGGCGCAACCGGGCACTCACCTCGGACCTCTGGGTCATGCGCTACATCTGGGATACGGAGGAGCAAATAGAAATAGCCCGCAGTATTGTCAACACAACGGTCGACAAAGACGAAAGCGAAGCCAGCGAGCAGCATCCTCAGGCCACCGACCAAGCCCTGCCGGATGCAGACGCTATTCACCAAGAGCTGGAAAGCATGAGCAAGGAATGGGATGAGCCGGAGCTATCCTTGTCGGCAAAAGCCCGCCTGCAAGACCGCCTGCGCCACCTCAGCAACCGCTGCCAATGGATAAGTGAAGAGCCCCGTCAGCAGTTTGTGCAATCTAAAATCGATCAGCTATGGCAGAAAATGCTCCAACCTTAGTCCTCAAACTCAGCCCGCAGGACACCGGCCCGCTGGCCGATATTCGGACGCAGCATAAGCTGTTTGTCGCCGAGACAGACGAAGCGGTGTGGCTGAAGGCAAAAGAGGCCGGTAAAGACATAAGGTCCTCCCTCAATGCCCTACCGGCGGTGCGGACGTATGTGCTGCAAGGGCGACTGCTGTTTCCCGTGGGCGCAACCGTACCCGAGGCGCACCTGCCACAGTCGCTTCAGTGGAAACCGCTGCAAGTATGGCTGCGGGTGGAAGCCCCCCGGAGCGTGCTGCCCCCGCTGGAACTACCAGCGGATAAATTGCCGTTCCGCCTGGTACGCAGCCAAGAAGAAAAAACAGCCAGCGCTTTGCTGATAGAGGCAGACCGCTGGCTGCAGTACGCCGAGACCGCCCCGGCGGTGAGGCTCAGTAAGCTGCGTTTTGCCCTGTCGGAAGAGCGGCAGGTGCTCGTTACGGGTACCCCACTGCCCGCTGTGCCGGGTAGGCTGTTCTGGCAAATGGAACGGCTGCTGCTGCCCGCCGGCTGGACCTTGGAGTACCCTCTGCTTGCGCCCCTACTTTCCCGGCGGATGACAAAGAAACCCGACGACCTCGTGCTAATACAGCTTGGTGGCCCGTGGGCAGGAATACCCCAAGCAGCCTTCGTAGACGCACAGCGAGCTACGGTACGATTGAGTATAAACGCTTAAAACGATCTTTTGGAAGAAAAAGCCGACATATACGCCCGGCATTTTTTGCTGGCAGGCCAAGACGTTCCCTGGAGGTGGGCTAAGGACTTTTCCTGTATAGAATGGAGCGATGGCAGTACACTTTGCTTCCGCGAGGAAATAGAAGCTATACTGCTGGAACTCAGTTCGCCGGACTGGCTACCCGAATTCCAGGATGTACTGTGCATAATGGCTACTCTGAAAATGCAGTCTCCAAGGCACTGGGAAGACTTGAGACATTATATCCACCTGAAGCTGTATCGACACGACATCAGCAGTATATCCCCTTACCGGCGCAACATATTACGCTTCCTGAAACTCATCAGTGCATTGCCCGCTGAGCTGAAACAAGACCCTTACCGTCAGGCTTTTTTCCGCCTGATGTTCCCCAAACCAGAAAACCAAAACGGTGAGGCAAGCGGGTCCGCCGCGGCAATAGCCCTGCAGGAAGGAATATTAGATGATGCCATCCGGCAGCTGATGGGCAAAGAAGCTTTTACGGGGCCATCTGAGTTTCACATGTACAGCGTACTGGCCGACCACTACGAGGATACGGAACAGCTGGCGGAAGCCATCCGCAGCCAGCTAGCAGGGCTCCCAAAACCTGCTGACCTTGACCTGCCACCGCCCGCGGGCAGCGGCCTGCTGACCCAGCTGAGCCGGGATGAAGAAACGGCCGGCTTGGCTGCGGTAGCCAGACAGTTAACCGCTATTATGAATTTGCCCCGCAACCCAAAAGCGCAGAGCGACCTGCCACTCGGCGGCATAGCCGACATTACCAACCGGGGCGATTTCAGCAAGCTGCTGCTCAGCGAATTGGCCAATGACGAATGGACCCTGACGGCCCGCCTGGTCAACAACGAAGCCTTGTACTACCAGCAGGAAGCGCCGCTGCTGCCCCCGCCTGCCCGGCGTATCGTGCTACTGGACACGACTATCCGCCTGTGGGGTAGCCCCCGCTTGGTCGGTATCTCAGCCGCTTTAGCCTTGGGCCAATCTGCACCCGATACCCGTTACTTCTTACTGTCTGGAAATACTTACCAAAGTATTCATTTGAGCAGTAAAGAAGAGGTGTTGCAAGTGGTGGATACCCTCCACGCTGAAATCGACTGTAGCGGCGGTTTGGAACAGTGGCTGAAGGAGCACGAAGCCAAGGAAGACACGGAACTGGTTTTCATCTCCGAGGCGGGATGGATTCACCGCCCGGAGTTGCAGCAGCTATTATCCACGCTGCGCAAACGGCTACAGTACTGGGTAGCGGTGGAACGCTCCGGCAAGGTGGAGGTCCATCGGTTTACAAAGGGGAAACGGCGGCGGCTGATTAACGGGCGGGTAGATGTCAATGCTCTGCTCCCGCCTAAAATTGGAGTCTCCCGTGCAGACCTTCATGAATATACGCCTGCTTACCTCAAAAAAGCAGAAGCACCGCTGTATTGGCCTTGCGACAGCAACAAGCCCGAGCCGGGTAAAGCCTTCACCTTTTCTGACGAAGTGTTTCTGACCATCGACAGGTATCAGCGTTTGTTGCTATGGCCGCAGCCCAAAAGGGGAGCGGTGGAGCTGGCGCAGGACGTGCCGAGGGGGGCTTATTATTTAGTCAAATACAATCCGCACACTTTGGCTTTGGTAGCCCACGACAAGAGTAGTAAAGAGGTGAGTATTTACCGCTATTCCTTCAAAGAACGGGAAATCGGCTTGATCAAGCCACCCACGGATAAGCCCGTGGAGGAAGTGCTGCAACATAGCCAGAATGACCTGCTCTTGCTCTACGATGGAAGCTGGCACGGTCTTAATGGCGTGCCTGCCACAATTTCCCCCGACTCCTCCCCGGAAGCAGAGCAGTTGTGGTCGAAACAGTATTTAGCGAGACTATACAAGCGGGTCAATAAGCGCTGCTGTACCCTGCGCAACATTGAGCGGGCCGCAGTGGACCGCTCGGCAGGGCTGATCATCAATAACAAGCAGCTCATAGTGGAGCAAGGAGGGCAGCACTTGACGCTCCGGCGGCCGTACCCCGCTTCCCCTAGCCACCCCGCACAGCTTACCAACGAGCAGGCGGCGTACGCCAGGAATAGCAGTTTCCCCGTCTCTATTTTTGTGTGGCCGGATGGCAGCTTGCTATGCGCCGACTGGAGAGGCAAGCTGTTTCTGCGGAGCAGCCGCGAGAAGCTGCCGGAAGTTACCATCGTTTGCGACTCGGGCAGCCCTACTGCGGCCTGGGCGTCCGACGGGCGCTCTTGCGGGCCCCATTTTTATACCGGCCGCATTGCCTTAGGGGCCAATATGCCGGCTAGGGACTTTTACGAACGGTATATACAGCCTTTCATCGAGCAAATCATCTCCTATGCAGCATGAAGTACTCCACTTACGCTGGGCAGAACGCCCGCAACGACAATTGTCGGCAGCTTATCTGCCTGGTGACTCACCGGTGCGCTGGATGGAGCAGCTAACCAAATGGGGGATACCCTTACTGGATCTACGCTGCTTTGCGCTGCCCAAGTCGACATCTTCCCCCGAGACAGCTGGTTTATGGGTGATTTTTCCGGTACAACACGGCCTGAAAGTGGAAAGCGTACAGTACCCTTACGGCAACATTGGGCGGCTATGGCTGCCGTTGCACGCTACCCTTCAACCTGCTGTGACAGAGGAGGAGCTAGGCGAATTGTGTACCTACCATTGGCAGGTTTTCCACCCGGCGATCGGCTTTGTAGGCTTCCAAGAAGACGAAGTGCTGGACTGGAGCGATCTGCTGCAACTTCCCTCCCGTACGGCCACCAATTGGTCGAAAGCGGTGCCCGCTGCGCCGATGAGCCCCCCACTCAGGCACCTGAGCCCGCCGCCGGTACCGCCCCTAGGCTTCATCGAGTCAACGCAGCAGGAGATCAACAGCATGGACGATGATATAACCGAAGAAGACGATAGCTTGCAGAGCCGAACGATACGCAAAGCGCGGGATTTAGCCCAACAGGCAGGCAACCATCAAGTTGTAGAGGCACTCAATGAGCGGCTCCGCGAAATCGCCCGCAAGCGCATGAGCGAGGTTTCCCGCCTGTCGGAAATGCTGGATAAAGACCCTTTGAAAGCATTGAAGCATGCTCCACCGCTCAAGGATACCGAAGACCACCGCGGCCGGGCCAAAGATCATGGGGGCAGCCGGTTGCCGCCCCGGAATATCAACTTCAATTTGGGCCAGCTGGGCGGCGGGCGACGCGCCTCTTCTTGGGGGATAAACGCTAGTCAATACCATGAATTGCGGCAGAAGTACTACCGCTTGGCGGCCAAGTTGAGAGAAGCCGGGGAGATCCGCAAAGCCGCCTATGTGTACGCCCACTTGCTGGAGGATTTCCGAGCGGCCGCTAATGTGCTGCGGCAGGGCGGTTACTATTTGGAAGCGGCGGCTTTGTATGAAAAAAAGCTAAACTCTCCAAAGGCGGCAGCAGATTGCCTTAAGGAAGGCCAGTATTACCTGAAAGCAGCAAAAATTTACGAACAGCTCAAATACCGCGTGATGGCGGGTGACATGTACGTTTTGGTTGGGGAAACAGCATCAGCGATGGCCTGTTACGACGAAGAGGCCGAAAGCCTTATACACAAAGGGAACTATTTGGCAGCGGCCGAACTGTTGGAGGAGCGCCTGCAAGCCCCGAGCCGAGCCATGCAAATATTGCTACAGGGCTGGAAAAAGCGGAAGCAGCCAGAGCAGTGCCTTACCCGCTACTTTTCCAAATTGCGGAAAGACGAGTGGAGCCCATTGATCGCGGAGTTATTCGCCGAGTGCAGTCCACCCCGGCACAGCAGCTTCCTTGATGTGCTGCTGAACCTGCAGCCCGAGGAGCAGACAGATGAGCTGCAACAGCAGTTTCAGGAAGTAGCCCTCCGCGCGGCCAGCACGAGTTTCAAGCAAGGCCGGAGCCTGGAGCATTACCTGAAGCGTTTCATTACTGAAGACCAGCTGCTGCCCATCGACCTCCGGCGCCTCGAAAAGGCCAAAATGGCATGGAAGAAGGACTTCTACCGCTCCTTTTCCCTCAATCAGGATAGCCAGGCCCGTATTGCTTGGCTACAATTTATCCGATTTTTCAACTATACGCTGGCCTTGGGAAAATCAGCGGACAATATGGTGATCGCCCGGGCGGACAGCCGGGGGTATACAGAACTGAAGGAGACTGCGGTGCAACCACACTATGCTTTTGCGTTTCTGTGCAACCGGACCGGGTACGAGGAGTCCACTTACCATATTGTAGCCGGGGAGCAGCAGGAGGTACACGACTATACCTGGAAAGGTGATACGGTTTTCCCCCATATGCATTTGCTACAGCTTAATCTACTAGGCAGGGGCGATAAAGCAGTAGGCATAGCAACTGGAAACCGGATTGTACAACTGCATTTGAAAGAAGGCGAGTGTTTCCTTAACTGGCTTTGGGTGGAAGGCAAGACCATCTCTATCGGTAGCCGGATGCCCTTTGCTGCCGAACATATTGGGCCTAATGACAAAATTGCCCCGCGATTGATTAGGACGAAGGGCAGTCGCTTTTTTACCTGCTCCGAGGGTAGTCTCTTTATCGTGGAGGACAGTCAGTTGTATATATCCGAACCGCTTTTCAGAAATTCCTATGTGGACTACGACGCAATAGATGGGGGTAAAGACAATGTACGCTGTTTATACGCGACCACCGATGGCGTATCCTTATACCATTTCGACAAGCGCAGTAAGGCGTTTCACCTTCATCAGCGCATCAGGGTAGAGGGGGAGGTCTCCGTGGCCCGTTATCTTTCTTCTAAGACGATGCTGATTGCCCTGCGGGAAGGGCATTGGTTTTTGTACGGCCAACCAGAAGGAGGTGCCCACGATCAGTGGCGTAGGCACAAGAAATTGCCGCTGCCTAGCGAGTCTAGGGTGGTAGATGTACTGCCCAGCTACCCTTCCCGTTCGAGCTTCAGCCTGCTGTGCAGGGATGGGCAGGTCTACTTTTACGATTTGCGGGAGTGGATGACGGTGTGATGCTTTTATAGTTTAGTAACCCGGTATTTGTGGGTTTTCCGTAGCCCTGCAAAATCGGTTTTAATATCGACTTCTATTCCCTTTTTGGGCACGAAAGCTATGTTGACAACAAAGCCCTGCTTCTTCATCTATTTGATAAAAGCCCTCACAGGGTAGTAATTCCAAAGAACACTAATAGCTTACTCCCGTCGCCACAGCTTATCCCCGACCACTCTTTCCAGCACGTCTGGGCGGTACCGTTTGCTCACGGGGATGCGATGATTTTGAATATGAAGAGTATTTCCCTCCAGAGCATCCACATAGTTTAGGTTGATAATGTGCGAGCGGTGGACGCGCATAAACTGTTCGGAGTCGAGCTTTTCTTCGGCGGCCCTTATACTGCTGAGCAACATGTGCCGCCGGGTGGCCGTATGGATAAAAATATAGTCTTTCTGGCCTTCGACCCATAGCACATCTGCCATTAAAACCTTTACCATCTTGCCATCTTCTTTTACGTAAAAGTGGTCATCGGCGACAGTTTTGTCTTCATCGGCAGGCGACGGCGATTCTCGTAAATTGTTAACTGCTTTTAAAAACCGGGAAAAAGAGATCGGCTTGAGCAGGTAATCCACAGCCTGCAACTCGAACCCATCGAGGGCGTATTCACGGTAAGCCGTAGTGAAAATAACTTTCGGCGGATTGGACAGGTCGCGCAGGAATTCTATCCCCGAAAGGAGAGGCATGTGAATGTCCAAAAAGATCAGGTCTATCTTTTCGTCGTGCAGAACCGCTGAAGCCTCCACTGCATTCTTGTACATCCCTTTAAGCTCCAGAAAGCCGACTTGGGAGACATAGGCCTCAAGGCCTTCTCGGGCCAAGGGTTCATCGTCCACTATGATGCAGGTCCATTTTTTCGTCATTGGGTGTATTGAATTTTGAGTTCGGCGATGAATTCATTGTCAATCACAATGGTTTTGAACCAATGCCGGCCCGGATAAATCAGCTCCAGTCGTTTTTTTAGGTTTTCCAGCCCCAGTCCGCCTTTTCCCCTGCGGAAGACCGGCCGAAAATCGTTTCGGCATACCAGGGTAATCTGCTCATCATCCGTATGAAGAGCAATACGCAGCCGATAGGTTTCAAGCCCTGAAGCCAAACCGTACTTAAACGCATTCTCAATGATAGGCGTGAACAGCAACGGAGCCACAAGGACTTCCGATCGTGGTGTTTCGAGTGCCACGTCTAAATCAACCGCATCCCCCTGACGCATCTGCTCCAGTTCAATATAGTTTTGCAAATACTCGATCTCCGCGTCCAGCCGCACATACTGCTCCCGGCTGTCGTATAGCTGATAACTCAGCAATTCAGAAAAATTCAAGATGCTTTCCCGGCTGACTTCCGGGTCTTTGGCTGATTGAATATAAATGCTATTCAGCGTGTTGAATAAAAAATGCGGATTGATCTGGCTTTTCAACACTTCGAGCTGCGACTTCAGGTGCTCCTCGCGCAACATAGATGCTTTTACCAGCGACTTCTTCCACAACTCAAAGAGGTGTGCGCCTTCAAGCACAATAGTTGCTATGATGGTAATCACCACAGCAAGCGTGATATTGTAAAAGAGCCTTTCCCGCGATGCACAATCGAGCAATAGATAGGGGCACCACGCTTTGTGGTAAGTATACATGATAATCCCCGCCGGGATTGTGACCGCCACTAGCTGTACGGAAAGCCGCATAGCATAATGCGTTTTTTCATAAGGCAACTTCAGGTGCACCAATCTGCCGATCACCGATGCCGAAAGGGTGAGCAAGAAGGTAATGCCAGCATTGAAACATAGCCACTGCCACCAAGTATTATAAAGACGAAACCGATCATCGTTTTCAAACAGAAAGACTTGGACGAGCCCAAAAAGCACCGGTATCAGCGCAATACCAGCCGAAGTACGAAACACTCTATACCAGTAATTCTTGTCCATGCTTTTTGTTTTATTGCTTTTTTGGAGGCGGTGCTTTAATAGCGAACCTGGCTGCGTGTCGAAGCACTTCGGCAGGCAGGAATGGCAGATTTAGGATTCTCAAGTAGCCATTTTTGATTTATTCATTTCATTCTATGAAAATAGAGATTTCGGGCTGGAAGACACACCTAATTTACGATTTTGTCAAAATCTCCCGCATCACTCATTGCACCGCTGCTTGCTTTTATTTACTCAATGCTTTCTTTCTGCCCATAAAATAGACCAATTGGATAAAGTTGAATTCGAGATGGTCAAACATCATTCTTTCCCCTTCAATATCCATATGTAAATTAGGATAGTAGCGCAGGTTTGTTCTTAAAAGGAATGTGCGTGATTTTATTACACGGATATCCCATCCGAAGGTAAGGCCAAGTGCCAGCTTATTTTCATTATAAGCAGTCCCGTTAACTGAAGTATTCAAGTTTTCATAAGAAAGTATGGGCCCCGCAAAAGGCACAAACCCAAGGTAATTGAAAAGGAATTTAACGGACTCAACACCAACTGAATGTCTGCGAGTTTTTATGTCTGTGCCAAACCCTTCATATCTACCACCATATGTGCGATAGGATAAATTCAAATTTGCGTCTACCTTGTGAAAATAGCGGCCAAAAGTTAGGTCAGGTACTAAAGTGGCAGAGAAATCATCATAAAAAAATGGATAGTTCTCTTTTAAATACGGTGATTTAGTCATCCTTAGGGCGGATGAGGGACCTACGCCAAAAAACCAAGCACTCAATAAGTCTTCATTTTTCAGCACATCATAATCTCTATTGATTTGACCAACCGCTTTTGGTGTTCTCGCCTGTCGGTCAGTATCTATATATCTTAACAAGCTCAAATTAAATGATACAGGATCAAGTTTCACCTTTGCCCTCTCTGTCGGTGAGATAAAATAATCGAATTCGTTTTGGTAGTTGTAATATCCTGAGGCAGAAATATGCCACTTATTCGAAGTGTAAGTCAATCCAAACTGAACAGGATAGGTAAACCTATCGTACGTTGGCACACCATTATCGCTATTACTATTTTCGGACTCTTGAGAAAAGCGCAGGCGACTAAAACTCACCCCTAAAAATGGGCTTAGCCTTTGGGGTTGAAGTTTGATAGGGTAGAGCCGCATACCCGTTTCAACACGTTGATGGACGTTTAATTCATTAAGTCCGTTTGGAATATTTTGCAGCGATAGAAAGGACAAAGGAAAGGTAACGTAAAAGTCTGCATGCCCCCAGAAGTGAATACCCCCGATGGTCAGCCTTGGGGTTAAAGCACTTTTAAAATCAGTCGTTTGCTTTACTCCGTCAAGAAATTGCTGCGTACTTCCACCACTCAAGTAGTTCAAGTCTCCGCCATAGGTTAACCAGGCGAATCGCGTACTTTTATCTAAATAATCCAGTGTGTAGGTACTATCGGATTGCCCGTAAAGATTGACAGATGCTAAAACAAATAAAACCACAAAAAAAAACACTATTCTTCATTGCTTTTGTTTTTAAGTTGTGTACAACTCGGGGTTTATGCGTACTGGATTTTCAATACACCGTATTCAATCCCGGGCGGCTGCCCGCGTATTCATCAAATCCATCATCTTCTGCTTCAGTTTTTTATTTGCACCAAAGAGGGCCGCCCAGCCATTTTGTGAGCCATTGGAGAAATAAGCTTTTTTGTGCGCACCGCCTTCTGTGTATTCCACCACCACCCACCGCATAGGAAGCCAAAACAGGACTATACAGACTGGAGCCAGGAAGAGGTAGAATTTAGTAAGCGCCCAATTGGTGTCCAGGAGGTCGTTGATCCCCGAGCCCAGTATAAGGTCGATCAACAGGCAGGCGACCCCACCAATAATGTAGGTCACCCAATTGAGCTTTTGATTTTCCATAAAAATGCGCGATACGTTGCTAATTTCCAGCGACTGGTCTTTTCCTTTGAAGACAATTGCATTTTTGGAGAACTGCAACTTTCCCATGTCGGAATAGAATAGCAGCTTTTGGGGGGATTTGGCCCGGCTTTCGTCCGCGTACCAAACTTTTGAATGGAGTGTTTTCATGATGGCAAAGTTTTGTGATTGTCAAATAGGCACACTGTTTATCCGCTAAAACGTAATGCGGTATTGCATCAGAGGAAAAATGCCCAGTTGGTTGATGATGCGCTCGGTGCCCGTCCGCCAGTCATAAGTTACCGCCAAGGGGTTATCGTTATTAGTGACATTCTGTACATCAATAGCCCATTCCTGCGTCAGCTTTTTGAAGTGTACTTTGTAGCCGATGCGTATGTCAGTCCGGAAATAGGTTTTAAATTGGTTGCTGTAGGGGTTGGAATCGTCAAGCACCGTATTTTGGGCCTCCTGTGATGCGGCGAAGTCAATATCGGAATACCGTTGCCCGCCAGCGGTGGTGAGCTTGATGTCCGCGTTTAGCGTCTTTTTATTTTTGGAATCGCTGCCGCTGAGCTGCCACTCCTTTCCGGCTACGGCATTCAGCAAAAAGTTGCCGTTAAAGGCAGTATTGCGCTCTACCCCGTCGGAGCCCGTGTACTTGGAGTCGTAGAGTGATGCGTTTACGATAAAATAGTTGCCGCGGGAGATCGGTTTTTGGAAAGTGATGTCTATCCCGTAATTGACCCCGGAGCCGTCGTTTTGTAGGGAGTCGCGGATTTCTGTCCCAAAAGAACCTGAATTGAGCAGGCTGTAAGAGGAAGGCGATGCTTCCACCGGTACGCGGTCTATCGATTGCAGGTAGGTTTCAGCCTTGATTTCCAGTCCGTTCTGAAAACGATACTCGTAGCCCAAAACCACGTGCTGACTGCGCTGAAAATTCAGGTCCGTATTGGTTTGTATGTATTCGCCGTTTAAGAACGTTTTCCGGAAGTATACGCCAAGCGGCGCCAGCTGATTGTGCAGGCCATAAGCTGCAGACAGGGTGTGGCGGGGCTTCAACTCCCAACTAATGCCAGCCCGCGGCTCAAAAGAGGTGGAGCCGTTGAGCGCAAAGTGTTGGCTGTAAACGCCGGTATTCAAAATGAGCTCGTCGGTAAAGCTGTGTTTCCATTGTGCGTAGGCACGCAGCAGCGAAGCGGTCCCCTGTTCATCAGTCAGGGTACGAAAACCGCTTTCAGAGGCCCGGTAAATCGAGTCTTGGAGGTCTACGCGGTTTATATCCGCCATCAGGCCAGCCCGGAATATATTGGCTGCATTACGCTTATGGTTGACGTAGAAGTGGCCGCTCACTTTCTCCTGCCGGTTGGCACTTCGGTACTGCGGCGTAGGCGCACGGGCTTCCCCTGCCAAGCTATCTATGTCCACATTATTCTGAGCAATCTGGGCGCTGAGAATTAATTTTGAGTAGGTTTGGTCATTCCACATCAGCGTTTGCGAAACGCCAGCCACGCCCATATAGTTAGAGTTGTAAAGATCTTCGTCCCCATCGGTATAAAAATCATCCTCTAGTTCGTCTACTGGCGTGCCGGAGTTTTTAAAGTCAATACTGTTTTGACCGCCAATGGCAAATACAGATAAGTGCCCAATTTTAGTATTGGGAAAATCCAGATACAGGGATAAATCCTGATACCTCGGGACCCCTACCCCGGTTCCCGGGTTGAGGCCAATTTCGTCCATCAGCCCCAGCACTGAGTAGCGGTAGTTGACCAGGTAAGAGCTGCCTTTTTCGCGATTGATCGGGCCTTCAGCACCAAATTCGAACCCATTGAAGCCAACTTGCCCCATAAACTCGTGCTGTTCGTTGTTGCCGCTTCGCATCTGCAAGTCAAATACCCCGGAAGCCGCATTGCCGTACATAGCGGGAAAGGCACCCGTGAGGAAGTCGGAATTGGCGAGGGTATTGTTGTTAAGCATGCTTACCGGGCCGCCGGTCACGCCAGCTGCACCGAAGTGGTTGGGATTGAAAATATCGATTCCCTCCAAGCGCCAGAGCACGCCAAGCGGAGAATTGCCCCGGACCACAATATCGTTTACGGCATCATTTGCCGTATTCACCCCGGCGAAGTTGCTGGCCATACGCGATACGTCGTTCCGTGCGCCCGCAAACCGCTGGCTTTCTTCCACGGAAAACGAGCGGGCACTTACTGTGGTCATTTCGTTGAGTACCCGGTTGCCCCCCTCGCCGGCGGTGACGACTACTTCGTTTAATTGGTTTACAGATTCCGACATTTCTACCTCAAGGATCAGCTCTTTTCCAGTGGTCAGATCCAGATTTTGAAGTACCACCGGTTTGTAGCCGATAAAGCTAAACCGGAGCGAAACACGGCCAACGGGGATAGCCTCCAAACGGAAATCTCCTTCTACATCCGTAGTGGTCCCGGTGAAGCTTTCTGCATCGACCACTACTACGTTTGCACCGATCAGCGGCTGTTTGGTGTCTTGGTCGGTTACAGTGCCCCGTATGGTCTGGGTATAATCTTGTGCAAATAATATCGCAACTGAGCAGATAAAGAATAAAGTTAAAAAGCGTTTTTTCATTGCACTGGTGTTTTAAATTCAGTGCAAACTTGGGGCGCGCAGCCCGACTATCGAAAAAAAGTATACGAATGGATGGTTTTGGTATGCGTTTGGAAGAGGACAGCATTGTTTAAGGCATTCAATACGTTGTGCTTTGCAGTTTGACTCCGAGCATACTCAAAAATGTGTGTGGCACGCAGAGACCGCGAGAGTATTCAAAAATGTGTGTGGCACGCAGAGACGCAGAGTGCGCAGAGATTGACTATCAGTAAATTAGCCATAATAGCGTTTCTTTAGAAACGGTTTAATGAACAGTCTCGAGGTTGCAGGAGAGTATAGTTTTTGTAGTCTCGTTGCCAAAAAGTAGCGCTTGCCGACCTTTCCATATCATTGGTTTTCAGACTATAACAACCGAAAAACACCCACAGAAAAGCTGTAGGACAGATATTCTCATACGTAAAAAGGCTTCCCCCGCTGCTCGTGGAGGAAGCCTTTACAAGGTGAATGCTTTTTAATTAAACACTAATCCGGCACCTCATTCGGATTCAGCAGATCATAGAACTGATCCAGCTTGGGCAGGATGATGATGCGGGTGCGGCGGTTTTTGGCCCGGCCCTCGGCAGTAGCGTTGGAAGCCAGAGTATTGTACTCCCCCCGGCCCGCTGCGATGAGGCGGTTGGGGTCGATGCCATGCTGCTCTTGCAATGCCCGGACGACGGAAGTAGAGCGTAGGACGCTCAGGTCCCAGTTGTCGCGTATGCAGCTGGTGTTGATCGGCTGGCTGTCGGTGTAGCCCTCGACCATGACCTCTAAATTGGGCCTGGACTTGATGATTTTGGCAATTTTCCCCAGCACTTCGTTAGCGCGGGAGGTGATGCGGTAGCTGCCGGTCTGGTACAGCATTTTGTCCGACAGGTTGACGAACACGACGGTTTTGTCGACTTTGACCTCTACGTCTTCATCTTCTATGCCTTCGCTCAGTACCCCTTTGAGGTTGACGGCAAGGGCGAGGTTGATGGAGTCCGCCCGGGTTTTCGCCGCCTGCAGCATTTGAATGTACTTGTCTTTGGATTGAAGCTGGGACAGGGTCTCGCGGATGTTCTCGCTGGCCGATTGGGAAAGCGTGGTCAGGTCATCTACCTGATTGAGCTGCTTATCGCGCTGCTCCCGGAAGTCATCGATCAGCTCCTTGAGGTCATCCACTTGCTCTTGTCGGATTTGCAGCTTGCTCTGTGCGGTTTGCAGGTCCGCCCGCAGGCCTTGCTTTTCGCGTTGGCAGGCGGAAAGGCGCTCCATGTAGTCATTCAGGCTTTCGCCACATTTGCCAAGGTCTTTGTTGGCGACTTCCAGCTCTTGTTGCAGAGCCAGGTATTCTTTTTTGCTTACGCAAGAGGTGAGTGCCAGTGCACAAAGCAACAGCATCCACCCATAATGTTTAAAAGGTGCTTGCATTTCTGAAGATGTTTTAGTTTTTGGTTCTGGAAATTTTACGACTCCGCCTGCGCTTCCCCGTGTACAATATCGATGATGTCGTGGGTAGTCAGTATGCCCGTAAGTTTGCCCCGATGGTCGACAATGGGCAGCGCTTGGTAGCGGTTTTCTGACAGCAGACGGACCGCTTCTTTGATGGGCTGGTCTTCCTGCAGGGTTTCCACTTCTTCTTTGTACATAATTTCCTCCGCTTTGAACGCCCGTAACTTGGCCGCTTCGCGGAAGCGGTCGCTTTCGTGTACCGTATATCCCCGAAGTAAATAGAGGAAGTCCGATTTGCCCACGATACCGACCACCTTGTGCTCTTCGTCCACCACAGGTACGTGGTGAATACGATTTTCCTTGAACAAGGTATCCAGCTCCGTAGCGGGGCTATCCGGCAGCACGGTACGCGGCTCTTTGGTCATGATGGTAGCTACAGCGGCATTGTAATCCATAAGTTATCTTGATAGTGGTTTTGAGAAATGGGTGCTGAAAACCCCAAAATAAGGCTTTTGTGCGGCTACCGCTAAATTATTTGGCCTTAAACTCCGACAGCCGGTATTTCCAGATCAAGCCCCGCAGTTTTTGGGCGTAGTTTGGGTCAGTGGCGTAGCCTGCATTTTGCAAGCCTTCCGCCCAGCCTACGTAGTCATCGGCTTCCAGTTTTTTAAGGTGCTGATAGCGTTCCTCCTCATCGAGGAAGCGGGCAAAATCCTGATAACTGCGGCGGATGAGGGGGTATTTGCGGAAGCATGCCCAGATGTTTACAGCTTGCTGGCTGCCTTGATATTCTTGGGTAGATTTGCAGTATTCATGGCCCTGCCAGCCTGGCTTTACTTTGATGCCGAAGTGGTTGTTGGCCTGGCGGGCCAGCTCGCTGCGCCCCCATTGGCTTTCCAGCCCGGCTACAGCCAGTGTGATGGGGATGGGTATCTTGTCATACTGCCTGATCTCCTTGGCCAAGTACAAGTAGTTATCGATATAAGCCCGCACCTGCCAGGGCCGCTCCTTTTTTTGCTCCAGCCGACGATCAGACCAATAGGCACACAACAAGACTAGGGCCAACGCCAAAGTAGTGTAGAACTGAATCCGTTTGAGTGGTTGGTTAGGCATATCCTCGCTCGTCGCTACCTTCCATAAAGTTGATGAATGCGCGGTTGACTACGCGGTTGCCGCCCGGCGTTGGGTATTCACCTGAGAAATACCAGTCGCCGTCGTTGCTCGGGCAGGCTTCCCGCAGCCCTTCCACGGTTTGATAAATCACTTTGATTTCCGGCTCTACCTCCGGCGGGGTCACGATTTCGGCGATCTTATCGGAAATAAGCTCGTAGGGGAAGGCCTCGTACAATGCGGCGACCTCGTTTTTGATCTCCGCTGTCGGCAGATGTTCCTGCGCTTTGCATCGTTCATAAGCTTCTTGCAACAGGTGGGTTTTATCGTGTTCTTTCAACAATTCCACCAGGGCCCGAAAGGCCACAAACTCTTTCATGCGCGACATGTCGATGCCGTAGCAGTCGGGGAAACGGATCTGCGGCGCGGAGGAAACGATGACGATCTTCTTTGGTTTCAAGCGGGAGGCGATCTGGATGATGCTGTCTTTTAGGGTTGTCCCCCGCACGATGGAGTCATCCAGCAGCACCAGGGTATCCTTATTGTTTCTGACGATACCGTAGGTCACATCGTAGATATGGGCGACCATCGCCTCCCGGGATGTGGTATCGGCGATGAATGTACGCTGTTTGGCATCTTTTACAATGACTTTCTCCATACGCGGCTTCATGGCTAGTATCTTTTTCAGCTTTTTGGGCTTAAGATCACTGCCTTTTTTGAGGATTTTTTCCTGCTTGATGTCATTGAGCCGTTCTTCCAGCCCTTCCAGCAAGCCATAAAAAGCCGTCTCGGCGGTATTGGGCACAAAGGAGAAGACGGTTTTCTTAAAATCGTAATCGACCGTTTCCAGCACATTCTCGGTCAGTTGTTTGCCCAGCTGCTTCCGCTCCAGGTAGATGTCGCGGTCGGTGCCCCGGGAAAAGTAAATGCGCTCAAAGGAGCAGGCTTTCCGCGGCAGGGGGTCCATGTAGGGCAGCTCCATGATGCGGCCGTCTTTTTTGACGATCAGGGCGTGCCCCCGCTTGAGTTCTTTGACTTGGTCGATGTGTTTGTCAAACACGGTTTGGATAGCCGGGCGTTCGGAGGCGGCCACTACGATCTCATCGTCTTGGTAATAGAATGCCGGGCGGATAGCGGCGGGGTCGCGCATCACAAAAGCATCGCCGTGCCCGATCAGCCCCGCCATGACGAAGCCGCCGTCGAATTTTTTGCTGGCGCGGCGGAGCAGGCGTTGTAGGTCGAGGTTCTGGGCGATCAGGTCGTTGATTTCCTGATTGGTATAGCCGTCGGGCTTGTACCAGGTGTGCAGGCGCTGTACCTCATCGTCTAGAAAATGGCCAATTTTCTCCAGTACAGTCACGGTATCGGACTTTTCTTTGGGGTACTGCCCGAGTTCTACCAGTTCTTCGAAGAGCTCATCGACATTAGTGAGGTTGAAATTGCCGGCCAGCAGCAAATTGCGGGTGATCCAGTTGTTTTGCCGCAGGAAGGGGTGGCAGGTTTCGATGCTGTTGTCGCTGTGGGTGCCGTAGCGGAGGTGCCCGAGCAGCAGTTCCCCCATGTAGGGCTTGTTGTCTTTGAGCCAGGGCGCGTCATTGAGCTGTTCTTGATTTAGGTCGCCAAAGTGGCGGTGAATTTGCTCAAACAGGTCATCGAGGTAGTTGGTGGCCACGCTGCGTTTGCGGCTGATGTACTTTTTGCCCGGTTGCACATCGAGCTTGATGGTGGCCATGCCGGCTCCATCCTGGCCGCGGTTGCGCTGTTTTTGCAACAATAGCTGTAGTTGATTGAGGCCGTAGAATGCCGTACCGTACTTTTTTTGGAAGTATTCAAGTGGTTTCAAGAGGCGGATCATGGCGAAGCCGCACTCGTGTTTGATTTGATCGCTCATTGAAGCTTGCCCTTGTTGTTATTTAGTAGCCGCAAAGGTAGCCGTTTTTTTCGCGCTATGAAATGTATGTAAACGGCTTACGGAAAATCAGAAAACAGTACGAAAAGAACTCCGGTTGAGCTACAGCCGGCTCAATAGGTTTAAGGCTTCGTCTTCTTTTTGCCGCATCATTTGAGCCTCCGCTGTAGTTTTGTCCGGATAGCCGCAGAGATGGAGGACGCCGTGTATGATGACGCGGTGCAATTCTTGCTCGAAGGCGAGGCCGTATTGTTGAGCGTTGTCGCGTACGCGTTCTATACTGATAAAAATGTCGGAATAGATAAGCGGGGGTTCCTCGTAGGGGAAGGTGATGATATCGGTGTAGGTATCGTGCTGTAGGTATTCGAGATTAATGCGGTGTAGGTACGCATCGGAGCAAAAGATGTAAGTCAGTTGCTGTAGGGTGCAGGATTCGCGTTCGATAATTTGTTGAATCCACTGTTTTAGGGTAGGGAGCTGACCGGGTAAGAAGCCAGCATCTTCATCGTGGAAGTCTATGGCAGGCGTGGTGGCTTCCGGATGCCCAAAAGCATCTGCTTTCATAGTTTAAATTCCATCTCTACGGTAGCCCCGTTGTTGTGGAACTGCACCGCATCACAGAGCTGCTGCATGAGAAAAACACCACGGCCGCCTACTTGGAGTATATTTTCGGGGCAAGTAGGGTCGGGTATGGCATTAAGGTCGAACCCACAGCCTTCATCGCTGACGCGCACGGCCAGGGCGTCCCGCTTTTTGCGCAGTTGGATTTGGACCGTCTTGGATTCGTCTTTGCAATTGCCGTGTATGATGGCATTATTTACGGCTTCGGTAAGTGTGATCAGGATATTGCCGTAGATATCCGGGTCGATCTTGTATTGCTCGGCAGCCCGTTCTACGAAGGACTCCACCAAGGCAATATTTCTGGGGTCGGAGGAAAGCTTTAACATAATTGGCTTTATACTCATCGTCATACAGTCGTATAATGTCGTATAATTTGCAGTAAAAGTCAAGTTTCGGGCGGGGTTTGTGTAAAATTTACAGGAACCCCATGCAAAAAAATAGCCGCAGGGGTCAGAAAATGGTAGGCCCTGCGGCTGTTTTTTTATTCGGCTTTCAGCGATTTGAAGTACTCTTCCACCAAGGACTTGTAGTAAGGCTTGAGGGAAGGGGAAACGGATTTGTACATCTCGATTTCAGCTTCGCGCTTTTTGATGTACTCTTCCAAAGAAGGGGGCATTTCCCGCTCTTTCTGCGTAGCCTGCTCCGCCTTCCGTTTTTCTTCAAATTCGCGTTCGCGCTCGGCTTTTTCGTGCTCGAGCAAACGGCTGAGGATATCCTGCTGCCGCTTTTGCATTTCGTTGGACAAGCGCTTGTTGACCAAGTCTTCTTCGATCTTGTCCATCTGGTCCATAATTTCCTGCAGTTCTTTGCTGCCTTTGCCTTTTTCCTGCAGTTCCCGCTGTTTTTCTTTCAGCGCTTTGCGCAGGGCAGCTTGACGGGCCGCCATTTTAGCAAACTCTTTGGCACCTGGACCGCCTTTGCCCTTCATCATCTGGTCGCGCATCTTCTTCATCTGCTGGTTCAGGCTCTTCTGGCCCTGGCTAATCTTATCTTTGGGGACTTTGCCGCTATTGCCTTTGCCGCCCGGGTTGTTGCACATCTGATTGCCGGCCATCTGGCCAGACATTTGCTGCTGCATCTGATTCATCACCTCGCTGAGCATCAAAGCCAGGTCGTTGAGGTTCTTCATACTGCGCTGCTGATGGTTGCTGGCGTCAGGCTTGCGGCGCTCTTCGAGTTCCTCTAGGCTACTGCGCATGTTCTGCTTGATCTCGGTCACCTTTTCCGTCACGAACGATTCGATCTGGAATACCCGTTTGCTCAGGGCGTGGAGGCTGTCTTCAACCAGCTTGAAGTCCTCTTCGATCTTAAACTGCTCCTGCACCAACTCCACATAGCGGGGGGTGTTGATGGCGGTGTAGTCAAACTTGTCTTTCAAGTCTTCCTGTGCGAAGGAAAGCCCAACCAGGTTTTCCAGCAGCTGCCGCAGGGCATCCATGTCTTCTTCCATTTGCTGCATCTGTGCCGACTGCATTTGCATCTGCATGCTGTTGGCCATCTCCTTCATCTTGTCGGAGGCTTTTTTCTGCGACTCAGAGGCTTTCTTATTCTGCTGCTGTTGCAACTGCTGCTGGCTTTGGTCGATATTTTCTTGGATATCCTCCATGTTCTCATCCTGGCTTTCCATCTCTTGTGGCTGCTCCAGCTCTTCGTTCTTCTGCTCAATATTTTCCATCTTCTCCTTGAGCTTTTGGAAGGCCTCGTCTATTTCTTCCTGCTTCTTTTCCAGCTCTTTTTGCTTCTCTTCTTTGGACTGCTCTTTATTGGATTCGTCACTTTGCTGTTGTTCTTCCTCGTCCTGCTCCGACTCGTCCGTTTGCTCCTCTTCGCTCTGTTCTTCTTCCGATTCGGCGGTTTCTTCACTGAGCTTTTCTTGCTCTTCGGCCAGTTTTTGCAGCTCTTCGATGGCTTCGTTCATTTGCTGTTCCAGCTCCATCTGCTTGAAGAGTTCGAGCATGCGGTCCAGCTCCATTTCCATTTCTTCGTCAGACATTTCCATGTCCTCCATCATTTCCAAAGCCTCGTCTTTGTTCAGCTCCTGCATCAGCTCTTCGATCTGCTCCATGAGCTCTTTCATTTCCTCGCTCATGACGTCTTCCATCATCTTCTGGATCTGCTCTTGCTTTTTGAGCATCTCCTCGTCTTGCTTGCTGTATTCTTCTTGGTTTTTCTTGTTCTCCTCAAAGGCTTTGCGCGCCTCGTCAATCTTTTTCTCCAGCTCTTTTTGGCGGTCCAGCATCTTCTCCAGCTCTTTGCGGTTCTGCCAGTCCAGCTTTTTCTCCTGCAGGAGTTTTTCCCGCATTTTTTTCATGTCCTCCTGAATCTTGCGGGACTCGTCCAGCGCCTTTTTGAGCTCGTCCTTGATCTTCTCGTCGTTCTCTTCCTTCATGGCTTTGAACTCATCCACGGTGGGCATGGAGAAAAGCATGAGGTTGGTGCGCGCAGACTTGCTGCCGTTGACGGCGTCGTTGTCGTAAACTTCAAAGTAGTAGGAAACTTCGTCGCCCGGTTCAAGGGCCAGCTCATTCATATCAAAGACATGATCGTACTGTATTTGCTTGCCACCCGGCTTTTCCAGCAGCTCGGTTTGCAGTTCGCCCTGCGTACCGTCTGCCTTTTTGATGCGGTAGTTGAAGGACAAGCTGCGCAGGCCGTAGTCATCGGAGGCGTCCCCTACGAAAAAGAACAGCTTTTGCTGCGTACTGTCTTGGAACTTGGTAGCGCTGATGTTCGGGTACAAATCGGGCACTACCGATATGGTGTAACTGATGGAATCCGCATTCGGCAGCTCTTCGTTTGAGATGAATAGCTTGTACGCTTGGTCTTTAAATACTTGGCGCTGATGAGAAAAAAGATCATCAGAAAAGCGCTTGGTAGCTACCAGCTCGTCCTCGGTGGAAAAGCGAAGCTGAATATCGTCGGTGTTTTCCGCGTTGAACACCCAGTCGATATTTGTGCCAGCCGGTACGACCAAATCGCCTATGCTAGACAGCTTTTCGTCCCGGCGCTGCGTGTAGGCGGGGTAGTCCAGCTCTACATCGAAGCCCAGTACGTTTGGTTTTTGCAGTACATCCAGCTCGTACGGGCGAGACTCCACGCCGGAGGAAAAGAGGCGGAATTCAGTGTCTTTCTGCACGTTGTTGAACTGATAGGTAAAGCGGTTGGGCGCTTCTTTGGTCAGGCGGTACTGATAGTTGTCAACGTCGATCAGTACTTCGTTAGGCAGTTGGTCGCCGTCTACATTTACCGTCAGGGTATAATCTTCGTACTGTACGACCTGAGGCGATTCATCTTCCAAGACAAAGGTAAAAGGGGCGGGGCGTTCAAATTCGCGGTCGTTGTTCACCAAGCGGGTGGTGCTGTCGGTGATCATATTGGCATTGACGAACAGGATGATGAGCAACAGCGCCAAGGGCGGCAGCGCATAACGCAAGTACTTCCGGTTGGCACTCAGGTCAATGGCCTTTTTGAAAGGCACGGGCTCGATTTCCTGCGACTTTTGGTCCACACTGGCGAGAATGAGCTCGCGACCGGCGGTATTTTGCTCCGACTGCTGCCGCAGCTGCAGGATGTTGAGCAACTTGTCTTTCACGTTGGTGAAGTGCTGCCCGATAATCTGTGCGGCTTGGGCGTGGGAAATCACTTTGCCCAGCCGGAAGTACCGCAGCAGCGGCAAGCCCACCCAGCCAGCAAGCGCCACTAGGCTGATGCCCAAAAAGGAGAAAAACATCAGCTTGCGCACGCCGCTGCTAAAGTAATAGTAATACTCCAAGGTGCTGATGACCAAAAACAGGAGTAAAATAAGCCCTACGCTATACAGCACCCCGCGGATCAACTGGTTGATATAGTACTTGCGGATGAACTGGTCTAGCTTTTCGATCAGCAGGCGGTAATTATCGTTCGTTGCCATTCTGTTGTTGCTTGGTAGATGAATGCGTTATACACTGCAGTAGTAAACCATCGTCCCCCCCTAAAAGGTTGACGAACAGACTGGTTTAACATCGTTTTGTCGGATTTGGCCCGGGAAACCCGGCTGAGGGGTCAAGTAGCAAGCCGAAAAATAAGGGGGATTTGGATAAAAGTCAAGGGGGAGCAGGCTGCTCTTTTGGGTAGGAATGCCTGTGGGCCGCTTTTAGAAACGGCCCACAGGCACAAGAAAGTGAAGCAGATTACAAACGAACTACCGCTGAATGACGATTTTCTGCTGCCACATCTGCTGACCGTCCGTCAGGTATAAAACGTAAGTCCCAGTTGGCACATTGGGTAGCGAAACTTCTACGGTGCTTCCGGCAGGCGCTATATCCCTGTTCACGATGGTGCGCCCCTGCAAATCGGTGCAGCGCAGTTGCAAGGAAGTGGACCGCTGTAGGCTGGTGTTGCTCAAGTCTACCGTAAATATACCCGGATTGGGGTTGGGGTAGAGCAGCAGGGAGCGGTCAGCGGCAAATTGCTCTTCGGTACTGACGATGGTGGTGTAGAAACGGGTATTCCGGGAAGTGTTAACCAGCTCGCCGGCTTCAGCGTCACGCCTTTTAATAATGCGTACCCTGTTGTCGTCATTAAACGTCCACTCGATTGACTCTTCATCTTGATAAGAGGAGGTACTGTCAATCCAGACGCGTGATAAACGAAAGATCAATCGTCCTTCCTCATCCCCTTCATTAATAGTCAGATTTATCGGTGTCCAATCTTCCGCTTCCGAGTCCCAGTCTTCCTGGTAAGACTCCGTGACATTTCCATCGTAGATATAACGGAACCTTCTGTCTAGTTCCCATTCACCGTCAATGTAGGATTCTATAATTGATTCGGTGACAACGTCGCTGGTTGGAGATTCATATTCAAAAGTTCTTCGCTCATCCAGCGACCACTCATCTCCATTCCCGTCGTAATCTAGCCGGTACGATGAACGCTCTTGCTCGTCATAGTAGAATTCTATCCGGCTAGAATTGAAATAATCTCCTAAGCCAGCGTTCCAAATTAAAAAATTCCGTGAAAAAAGCAATTCAGTACCTGATATGTACTCAAATTCGAATTTAAAAAAAGGAATCCATGACTCCATTGAGGAATCCCAATTCTCTCTGACGGTCTCAGTTCGGTTGCCCTCATCATCGTAGGTATTAACAGTACGACGGAGAGGTTGCCATTCTTCAGCACTCCAGCGTTCAGTTCTATCCTCAAGTACATTGCCTTCATCATTGTATGTTAGAACATTACGACTGCTAGGCTGCCATTCATCCTGCTCGTATGCTTCATTCAGAGTAGTATCGACCAGCCCTTGATCATTGTAATTGTTTGTGGACCTTGCTACTAGGTTCCACTCTCCAAAACTGTATTCCAATGTTTCTGTAGCCGTTTCCCGGCCGAGCTCATCGTAAAAGAATTTTACGGAGTCTTGCGGCGACCACTCCTGTACACCCTGAGACCAGCCATCATCCCGCTCTGCTATTGTCAATTGCAACTCTTCCATCGATGATGGACCAAAGGCCGACAAAGGGTCTTTGAATAATGGGCCATTCTGCTCTTCCATAGAAGACAGCACCGCCTTTATTTCTTCCGAAGTAGGCCCTTCTTGCGCGTAGGACAGAGCGCACACTCCCAATAGTGTGATCGTGAGTAGATAACGTTTCATAAATAATCCAAGAATAAAAGATTTTAAAAAATGGCCTGAACGGCAGCTTTGGTGAAGGCGCGTTTGGGTGTTTTACCCCTTTTCAACACGGTATTTTACTATACAGCGCGCATTACAAAGGACCGCTAGACTTTACATTGTTAAATATAAGCACTTCCATCCTATTTTCCACATCATCTTGCTACAATTCCCTTTTTTCTCCTGCAGCTACATACGAACGAGGCTCAACTTCACCCCTTCGTAAGGTAAAATTGAGCCTCGTAAATGCTTTACAGCCGGCGTTTATCTTACGGCTTCACATCCGGCAGCATCTGACTGTAAAAAGACTGCAGCTGCGGGCTTTTCTCCTTAGCGACAATCTCCTTGAGCAAGGACAAGAAGTTGTTGCCTAGCGCTTGCTTGGCCTCCTCCTCTGATGCGCCGAACTGCTGGCGGATTTGATTGAGTGCCCGGGTTGCCCCAAAGCGCACCCAAGGGGAAGTCGACTCGTTGATCGCCAATTGGTGCAAGTGCTGACCGACCTCTTCGGCGGTATCGAGATCGCCTTGCATCGCCAGCTCTTTGTAGCCCTCGGCAAAGTAAATGGCGGCGTAACCGTCTATTTTCTCCAGGTTTTGCCTGAAAAAAGGCAGGTACTTAGCGTCGCCTGTAGCCGCATACAGCTCGCCCACAGCCATCAGCAGGTCCGGGGCATCTTCTTCTTCCAGCAGCTTGGCTTGCTCTAAGGCAGCCGCTGGATCGTGCACCGACAGGTACTGCAGGGCGGCGCCGATCACGTTGTAAGCGGAATCGGACTCGATCGCTGTTGTTGCGATTGCTACGGCGCTATCATTCTCCAGGGCCGCCAACTTTTGATAAGCTGATGCCCGCACATCGGAATGGGGGTCCGTCTTGGCCAACTCGACGATGCGCTCCACAGTAGCCGGGCTGATGTCTTCGGGCAGATTGCCTAGAGCGGTGGCGCGTATGTTCCAGAATGCATCATCCAAGGCGGCCTCCATCAGCTGCGCGGCGGCCGTAGTATTGCTCTGTCGCAGCTCCAGCAAAGCTTCGTAGCGGTCCAGGAAACGGGGGGCGTTGTGGTACTGGAATACCAGCTCGGCTTCCGTTTTTTCGTAGTCTGTTTCAGCTAAGAGCACACGGTCAGCGTCGAAATTGACTAGGCTGGGGGATTGGTCCATTGGGAAGGTAAAGGTCTGCTCGCGCTGGTCGATCCACAGCTGATGGCGTTCTGATCGCCCATCCACTTGGTACAGGTCTACCGCTACGGGCAACTGGAAAATCGCCGGCATCCGCTCGGGGTTTTGCACTTGCTCTACGGTCAGGGTCAATTCTCGGCGCTCCGGGTCGTAGGACTTGCTGACATCAAGCTGCGGGTGGCCCTGCTCGAAGTACCATTGGTTGAAGAACCAGTTGAGGTCTTCGCCCGTCACTTCCTCGAAGGCCAGACGCAGGTTGTGGGCTTCCACGGCAGTGTAGGCATTTTCCGTAAGGTAAAGCTCCAGCCCGGCCCAGAAGGCTTCATCACCGACGTAGTTGCGCAGCATGTGCAGTACGGCACCGCCTTTGTTGTAGCTGTGGGCGTCAAACATATCCTCCTTGTCCTCGTAGCCGAAATGGATGAGCGGGTGGACATTGCCCTGCGCCGAACTGAGGTAACCGGCCCACTCGCCCAGCAGGTGGTAGTCCGCTTCATCGCGGCCGTACTTGTGCTCGAACCAAAGGTATTCCCCATAGTTGGCAAAACCTTCGTTCATCGTCAGGTTGGCCCAACTTTCGGTGGTCACCAAATCACCAAACCAGTGGTGGATAAGCTCGTGGGCCACGATGCGCTCGTTGTGGTCGTCGATCAGCTCCCGCTTGTGGCGCTGCACGAACTCGCCAAAGATGACCGCCGTAGTGTTTTCCATCGCCCCCGACACGTAATCGCGTACCACTACCTGTGCGTATTTCGACCACGGGTATTGGACCCCCAGCTTGTCGGAGAAGAAGGTCAGCATCTCCTTGGTATTAGAAAAGATCGCTGTGGCGTCTGCTTCGTATTCCGGCTCTACGTAGTAAGTAACCGGCTTGCCTTCCCACTGCTCTTCTACTACGGCAAATTCGCCGATCGCCAGCATGAAGAGGTAGGGGGCATGGGGTTTGTCCATTTTCCAGTGCCAGGTTTTGGTGCCGTCGCTGTTCTGTTCTTCCGCCATCAACGTGCCATTGGACAACACCTTGTAGTGGTCCGCTACCGTGACGTACATCTCTTGGGTAGTCCGCTCATTGGGCTTGTCGATGGTGGGGAACCAGCGGGAGTTGTGCTCGGTTTCCCCTTGCGTCCAAATTTGGGTGGGCTTCTCGGGGTCTTCATCCCGGGGGTCGATGAAGAAGAGCCCTTTGTCAGAGGTGATGGCCGCGCTGCCGCCGGAAGCAGCAGGTGTGGCTGTATAGTCTATAACCAGGTTGTATACCTCGCCTTTCTCATACGTTTTCCCTAGGTCTACGGTCAGTTGCTGCCCGTCGTACGCGTAATCTAAATCCTCAGCAGCATCCTTCAAGCGGACTTTGTCGAACTCAAAGCCTTTGGCCTCGAGTACTACTGTGGAGGAAGGGTAGAAGTAGGGCGTGAGCTCAAGCTCGGCTTGCCCGATGACCTGCTCCTTTTCCCAGTCGAAGCGCAGGTGTAGCGTGGTGTGCAGCAAGTCGTGTTCCCGGGTGTGGCTGGCGCGGTAGACGGGCAGCTCGTACGTGGGTTCGATAATGGTGTCAGCGGGCTCAGCATCGCGTGCCGCCGAGACGGTCATCGTATCCAGCATGCGGTATTCCACCTCTTCTGCGGGCGGGCTCTGCACGGTCTTATTGGACGTATTACAGCCCAACAGCAAAGCGGCTATCAGCCATAGAGGTACGATTCGGTAGGTGATGGTCATAGTTCGAGTTTTGTATAAGCTTTTCAACAAAAAGAACGAGTAAATGTGTGCGTACGGTATAAAAAAAGCCCCTTGGGAGGAGCTTTCCGTGTTTTGAAGACGGCTATAGGTTTGCTTAGGCCGTCGATTTGTTGGTTACTTCTTTTAAAAAAGCTTCGAGGTGTTGATTAAACACTTCGGGGTGTTCCATCATAGGGGCATGCCCGCACTCATCGACAAAGATCAATTTGGCATCCTCAATGAGTTCTTCAAACTTCTCGCCTACGAAAGCGGGGGTAATTTGGTCCTGCTTCCCCCAGATGAGCAGAGTCGGCGCTTTGATCTGATGAAGCTTATCCCCTAGATTGTGGCGGACGGCGGACTTGGCCGTGGCGATGACCCGAATAGCTTTGTTGCGGTCGTTGACGATATCGAAGACCTCGTCGACTAGTTCTTTGGTAGCCACCTCCGGGCGGTAGAAAGTGCCTTCGGTCTTTGTTTTGATGAAGTCGTAGTCGCCCCGCTTCGGGAAGCTCGTACCCATAGCGCTCTCGAACAAACCGGAACTGCCGGTAAGGATGATGGAGTTGATCCGTTCCGGTTTTGCCAAAGCGTACAACAAGGCAATATGCCCGCCGAGGGAGTTGCCGAGCACATTGACGCTTTCATACCCTTTTTGCTCTACGAAGTCGACCACATAGTCTACCAGACCAGTCACGGAGACTTTCCGGATCGGAAGCTCAAAAATAGGTAAGATGGGTACGACTACATTATAATGACTGGAGAAGTGGTCTATAATACCCTGAAAGTTACTCAGTGCGCCAAACAAACCGTGTAATAAAAGGAGGTTGTTTTCGCCACCGCCGGATTCTATGTACTTAAACCTCCCATCCTCTTGAATATCGTATTCCATCTAGCTGTTTATAAATGAAGAAATTATGCTGCTTGCGTGCATTGCTTTCTTGTGAACGGTTGCCGGGGACAGCGGCAAAAATAAGCCAATTATTTTGATACTCCAATTCTCGACTGCCTGCCACCGGTGTTCAAATATTGTAAACCTCAATTACTTATGCCGGGAGAACAAAGCTTTTTTTATCAGGTTAGGAACACCGAAGCCCCGCTAAAAAGGGTAAAATGGGTACATCTTTTTCGCCTTCGGGTATATTTTCTTGCCTGACACAGTATTCAAATCACAGGTTTTATAAAATATTGCCAGCTTTTTATACCTTTGACAGCTGTAAAGCCACGGAAAGCAGGCAAACGTTAAAAACCAATATCATTCACTAATCAAACCAAACGAACATGCGTCTGATAGTAAAATTACTGATTTTCACTTTGGCCATCGGCTCCCTTCAGTCTTGTGTTTCTAAAAAGAAATACGACGAATTGGCAGCGGCTAAAGAAGCCACCGACCAGGCACTGGCGGAAACGCAATCTCAACTGAAAACGCTGCAGGAAGAAAAGGCAGCGCTGGAAGAAGAGTTTGAGTCTACCAAAGCCGAACTAAACGGCAAGATCGCTGACATGGAGGGCAAGATGAGCTCTATGGAAAGCCAAATGTCTCAGGTGCAGGAAAAACTTAACATGACCGAGAAAGAGCTTGCCGCTCTGAAGGAAGAAATCAATGGCATCTTCAACGCTTACGCCGACTCTGGCCTGAAGCTGGAAGAGCGTGACGGCAACCTCTACGTCGTAACCGACGAAGCAGTACAGTACCGCAGCGGTTCTACCGCACTGGGCGCTGACGAGCGCGCTGCTTTGGAAGAACTGGCTATGACGCTGAAGGACAACCCGGAACTGCAATTGATGGTCGTAGGCCACACTGATGACCAAGGCCTGATCGAAGGTGCTGCTTACCGCGACAACTGGGACCTGAGCGTTGCTCGTGCCAGCCGTGTTGTACGCTACTTGATCAGCAAAGGAGCAAACCCAAGCCAGCTGACGATTGCTGGCCGCGGTGAAGAAATGCCGGTCGGTGATAACGAAACCGCTGAAGGCCGCCAAGAAAACCGCCGTACCGTCATCCAGCCTAACCCGAGCTTGGGTGGCATGATGAAAGACAACTAGGAGCAAATCAATTTGCTGATACCCTACACAACGGTAAGACAAAAGCCGGAGGCAATAGTAATTTGCTTCCGGCTTTGTTTTTTCACTCCTCTGAGCATTTTTGCGGAAAATGATCAGCGCACCGTTTTTATTGCTCTACGATATCTATCCGCCGGTCGTAAATAAGGCCAGTAAATATCCCCAAGGCATTAGCCGAGCCTTCAATATTAGAAATAACCGGACTGGGCTGCCCAAAGGGATTGCCATTGGCGCTGACCGCTGCATTGAGGCTCTCCAAAAAAGTGGCGTACGGCTCCGTAATATGGTAAAGGGTGTTGATAACGGTATCCCCCTCTGCATAATCAAACCCCGTCCCGAACACAATCAAGCTGTCGTCAACAATCTGATCGTCCGCTACAAAGTCTTGCTGCAGGCTATCTAAACTGCCGGCATGCAGCACCCGTCGATAAAAATTCACTTGCGAAGGGTCATCCGTAAAGTAGGTAAGCGCCCGCGCCAAAGTATCTTCCGGCATATCCCCTTCCGGAAATTCAATCACCACGCTGTCAATCGGCACACGCGGCAGCAGCGAAGTCTCCGCGAAAGCCTCCGTGCCGTCCGGAAACCGGATGTAAAGCTCAAACGGTTCTCCTACATTTTCGGGTACCGTGGCTGAAGAGGCATAATTATAAAGCTTGCCCGCCGTAGGGTCAAAGGCGAGCTGATTATCCAATTCGTAGGCCACGCCCTGATGGGTGATAGATACCTGCGCACTGTCGTACAGCAACCCCCCCGGGAAGTTATCTATACTAGGGAATTCATCGAAGTAGCCGTCGCTGCGGGTGATCAATAGCCTAAACGGCTTGCCGGGCTCCAAGTAGGCTTCGATTACTGGCCGGCTGTCGTATTCCGGCAAGGTGATTTCCACTTCTTGCTCCAGGTTGCAGGCGGATGCCACCGTGGCGATAGCGACGATAGCGAGTAGGATATTTCGGGTCATGTTCATTAAAATTTAAAGTTCCAGGTAATGGAAGGCAAAATGGGAAAGAGGGAGACCTGATTGGCGGCGATGCGCGTGGGGACTTCGATGTTTACACCATTATTCTCCACCTCCTCAAATTCGGGCTCCAAGAAGATGAAAAACGCATTGCGGCGGTCATAAGCATTCACCACGCTGATGGTCAAATCGCTTTCCCCCATTTTGGGAAGAACTTTATGACCAGACCGAGGTCAAGCCGGTGGTAAGCGGGTAGGCGGAAGTTGTTGCGCTCCCGGAAGTCCGGCACTACGGCTTCAAAAGGCACGCCTTCGATGCCCTGGAAGGAAAAACGGCCCGGCGGCAGCCAAGTCAAATCGCCGGAGCCATACACAAAGGTAGCAGAGGCCGTCAAACGCCGGCTGATCTCGTACATCGCCACTACGGAGATATCGTGCCGGCGGTCGTATATCGGGTTGAAGGGGCCAAAGCCTTCTGACTCCTGCGCAAACCGGCCGTTGGGGTCTAAAGTCTCGAAGTTCTGCAGGCGGGTCAACGCCAGGGTGTAGCCAATCCAGCCGGTGAGCCGGCCTTGCTTTTTCTCTATGCTGAACTCCATGCCGTAGGCGCGGCCCTCCCCCACCGCGAATTCTTCCTCCAAATTGTCATTTACAAAAATTTGCGCGCCGTCCACAAACTGCAGCTGCCGGTCTAGCCATTTGTAGTAGCCTTCCAGATTGAGGAAATATTGGTCGCCGAGGATGTAGGAGCCTCCCACCGCGACCTGATCAGACCGCTGCGGCGCTACCCGCTCGGTGGAGGGGTACCAGATGTCAGTCGGCAAAGTCACCCCGGCATTGGCAATAAGGTGCAGGTACTGGTACATGCGGGCGTAGCTGCCTTTGAGCGCCAATCGTTCGCTGAGTTTGTAGCGGGCCGCCAACCTTGGCTCCAAGCCCACGTAGGTTTTGCCGTCGTTGTTGAACCCGGAAAAGCGCAACCCCACATTAGCGCTAAAAGCCTCAGAAAGTTCGAGCTCATCCGAGACGTAGGCGCCAAATTCCAGCCCATCGAATGACTGTCCAGCGGAGAAGCTCACAATACCGTCGTCACTGCCCGCCTGCAATCGGCCCACCGTGAAGTTGTGCTGGGTGGCCATTGCCCCAAAGCGGATAGTATGCTGGTTGTTGGGCGTGTAGTAGAAGTCCGTCTTCAGGTTGATGTCTTCTATATTAGAACCAATACCAAAGGAGAAGCCTGTAATCCGGTTTTCGATGTTGTATTGGTAATCCGAGTAGGTGAAAGTAGTATTGGCGAACAGCTTAGGGCTAAATACGTGGTTCCAGCGCGCGGTGCCCGTAGCGTTGCCCCAGTCGAAGTTGAAGTCAAAAAAGTCCCCGTCAAAACCGAATACGTCCCGCCCGAAGTACCCGCTGAGGAACAGGCGGTCCTTTTCGCCAAACTTATAATTCACTTTGGCATTCAGGTCGTAGAAGTAGTAATCCGGGATGGGGGAGAAATCCTCATTGCCCTCGTTCGCCCGGTTCACCTGACTGGTCAGCAAGTCTACATAGGTGCGCCGCCCGGAAACGATGAAGCTGGATTTGCCCTCCTTTATGGGCCCTTCCAGGGTAAGGCGGGAGGCGATCAGCCCCACACCACCGGAACCGGAGAGTTCTTGGTTGTTGCCCTCCTTGAGTTTGACGTCGATGACGGAAGACAAGCGGCCGCCGTACTGCGCCGGAAAGCCGCCTTTGTAGATTTTCAAGTCTTTGACGGCATCCGTGTTGAAGGTGCTGAAGAAACCAAACAGGTGGTTGGCGTTGTACACTACAGCCTCGTCTAGCACGATCAGGTTTTGGTCGCTGGCCCCGCCGCGTACGAACAGCCCGGTCCGCCCTTCGCTGCCGGAGGGGATGCCCGGCTTGAGCTGTATGGTTTTCAGGATGTCGCTCTCGCCGAGCAGCACCGGCAGGATTTTAGCCTCGCGGGTCGAGATAGCTTCCACGCTCATCTCAGTAGAGTTGATCTGCTCGCGGTACGAATTGGCCTTTACGACCACCTCATCCAATTCCACGCCGGTGCCCAGCTCCACATTTATTGTCGTGTCTTTAGTCAGGTACAATGACAACTGCTGCGGCTGGTAGCCAACGTAGCTGAATGTCAAGGTCAAAGAATCACGGGCGGGCAAAGAGAGCGAGTAAAAGCCGTAGGCATTGGAAGTCGTACCTTGGTCCAAGCCCTTAGCTACAACGGTAGCCCCGATAAGTGTTTCGCCATTATCGGCGTCAGCGATAGAGCCACTCACCGTAACCTCTTGCGCAGTGCCTAGAGTAAGCACGAACAGGCTCAGCCAGAGCGGTAGAAAAGTTTTCATAGAGAATCGGGTTGTTTCTTTAAAAAGCGGTGCAAAGATAGACTGTACCGTACGAGTGCTATCATTTTTTCAACCATCGTACGGAAATGATCTACCAACGTGCTTATAGTCTAACAACCCGAAATTTGTGAATTCTGACTTGCTCTTTTCCCGGCTAGCTGCGTTAAGAAGCCTCGCCGTAGCTTTCCCGATAGCCATCGGGATGCCTGCGTTTCTTGCCTTGCTAGCCAAAAAAATAGCGGCGTCATATTTTCACAAATCCTGAGTTGTCAGACTATTATATCACCTTATCCTCTACAAATGTTGAGTAAATGGGCGAAAATCTATGCCTTTTGTGTATTAGCCTACTCCTCGTTTTCTTTCAGCACTTCGTCTTCGCCCTCCACATCGGCTGGTTTTTGCCGCGCCCCCATCGCATTATCGTGCAGCTCCACATATTGCTTCCGCTGCCGGGCGATGTCCATAGCCAGATAGACGGACCGTCGGAAGGAAGTCTCATCCGCTTTGTTTTCGCCGGCCAAATCATAGGCGGTGCCGTGGTCGGGCGAGGTACGCACATGCGTCAGGCCTGCTGTGAAGTTGACGCCGTTGCCGAAGGAGAGGGCCTTGAAAGGGGCTAGGCCCTGATCGTGGTACATCGCTAAAATCCCGTCAAACTTCAGATGTTGCCCGGCGCCAAAAAAGCCATCCGCCGGGAAAGGGCCCATCACCAGCATGCCTTTCTTTTTAAGCTCTACGATGGCCGGCCGGATGAACTCCTCTTCTTCGTTGCCCAGCACCCCGCCGTCGCTCGCGTGCGGGTTCAGGCCAAGCACCGCAATCGTGGGCCGCTCCAGGCCGAAGTCCATACGCAGCGACTCTTCCATGACTTGAATCTTTCGCTTGACCAAGTTTTTGTCGATAGCGTCCGCTACATCGCGCAGTGGCAGGTGGTTGGTAGCCAAGCCGATACGCAAGCCCTCATTCACCATAAACATCAGGTGCTCGCCGCGGTCCAACTCCCGGGCCAGGTACTCGGTATGGCCGGGGAAGGGGAATTGTGCCATTTGCATGGCTTTCTTATTGATGGGGGAAGTCACGAGCGCATCGACGGCCCCTTCTTGCAGGGCTTTGACGGCGGCTTCTAGCGATCGGCCGGCGTACTGCCCGCTCAGTTCCGTGGGTTTTCCCAGCGTAATGTTGACGTTTTCCTGCCAACAGTTGACCACGTTCATTTTGCCCTCCTGCGGCTGCTCGCCGGGGTGGACCGTGTGAAATTCAAATTCGCTGTTGATGATGTTCTTGTGGTAAGAGACGATCTTGGGAGAACCATAGATCATCGGTGTGCACTGCTTCATCAAGCGGTCGTCCGCAAAAGTTTTGAGGATAACTTCCAGGCCGATGCCGTTGATGTCGCCAATGCTTATGCCTATCTTTATTGTGTCCATTGTGAATTGCTGTATGCTTTGGCCCGCTTCTAAAAACAGCTGCTTGGTTTGAAAGTCACCGATGCTGTTGCTCTACAGTATTGGCCTTCCCTCAGGGCAACTTTCTAGGCGGGCAGTTGTAATCTAGTTGTGCTTCACGCAAAAAGCAAAAATATAAATTTTATCACCAAGTACAATTCCCCATTTGAGAGCAAAAAAATCATACGGCCAGCACTTTCTAAACAGCGAGCGTATCGCGCAGCGCATTGCTGATAGCCTGCAGCAGGGAGGCATAGCTTATCAACGGTTGCTGGAAGTGGGGCCGGGCCGGGGTATGCTTACCCAGTATTTGCTTCAGCGGCCGGAGGAGTTGGTCGTGGTGGAGGCCGACCGCGATATGGTGCTTTTCCTGAACAAGTACTTCGAAGAACTGCAGGGCCATATCGTAGAGGCCAATTTTCTAAAAACCGACCTTACAGCCCTGAATCAACAACAGCCGTTTGGGGTCATCGGCAACTTCCCGTACAATATCTCTTCCCAGATTCTCTTCAAAATGCTAGATAACCGGGCTTATATCCCGGAACTCGTCGGTATGTTCCAAAAGGAGGTGGCCGAGCGGGTCGTTTCAGCCCCCGGCAGTAAGACGTATGGGGTCATCAGCGTACTGGTGCAAGCCTATTACGATGGGGAGTACCTCTTTGGAGTCGATAAAGGCAAATTCACCCCGCCCCCGAAGGTGAAGTCCGCCGTTATCCGCTTGACGCGAAAAGCGAATCAGGAGCTCGGCTGCGACCACCGGCTGTTTAAAGTCGTTGTCAAACAAGCGTTCAGCCAACGCCGCAAGATGCTGCGCAATACCATGAAAAGTTTCCTCAAAGGCGACCCGATCTTGCAGGAGGAAGCCGTTTTCAACGAACGGCCCGAGAAACTGAGCGTGGAGGACTTTGTGCAGCTGACGAATTGGGTGGCGGTGCGGAAAGATAAGGCTTAGCGGGCTAACTGTACGTCTCCACTCCAGCGCTGAATACGCCCATTTTCGGAAACCATTCCCCTGCATTAATGTGTTGTAGAGCTGTACTAAACCAACTACACGATATGAGCCTTGAACAAAAAGTAATGCAAGACCTCAAAGCCGCCATGAAAGCCAAAGACCAAAAGGCGCTGCGGGGCATCCGTGCGATCAAAGCGGCCATCCTGCTGGAAAAAACAAGCGGGGACAAAGAGGAAATGACCGAAGAACAGGAAATCAAACTGCTGCAAAAGCTGGTCAAGCAACGTAAAGACTCCCTCGCCATTTATCAAAAAGAAGGCCGTGACGACCTTGCCAACATCGAAGAAGAAGAGATTAAAGTCATAGAACACTACCTGCCCGAGCAGATGAGCGAGGAAGAACTTCACGCCGAGGTAGAAAAAATTATAGAAGAGACCGGCGCCAGCTCCATGAAAGACATGGGCAAGGTGATGGGCATAGCAACTAAGCGTTTCGCAGGCCGGGCGGAGGGCAAAGCCATTTCCGCCGCCGTCAAGCAAAAACTGAGTGGCTAGCTAAATCATTAGTAGCGTAACGGTCCACCTGATTTATACGCACCATTTGGTGATCATTGGTAATCCGTCAAAATAGCCGGGCACTTTGCCCCTTCACCGCCAGTATGAAAACCCGCCTCCGAAATTCATACCCGGAGGCGGATTCCCATCACATCCTTTATGGTTTTGACCACAAAAACTAGGAAAAACGCTTTTCCACAAACTTTTCCACAGTTGTTAATATCTCTTGCCGAGCAGTTGATAATCAACGTACAGGATAGCCGATAGCAAGAGTAATGCACCTGCCTGATGGTAGACACCCAATGCTACCGGCACAGTGCCCACGCAATTGATTACCGTGAGAATACCGAGCGCAACTTGGATTATCAACACACTTACCAACAGGTAAATCCCAACGCGCAAATGAGGGGTTTTAGCCCGCTTCAGCCCCTGATAGGCAAACCACAGTACCACCGCCGTTAGTACGTATGCGGTAGTCCGGTGGAAAAGTTGTATGAATGCGGGCATAAACAGCGTCGCATCGTAATCCACAAAGTTTTCCACAGTCCAGTTGGAAGCGCTGAGCAGCACCTGCGGCACGGCCTCCCCGTTCATATCGGGCCAGGTCGGGTAATACAAACCGGCCTTCATACCAGACATGATACCGCCGAGCACGATCTGCAAAGCACCGATGCCTGTGACGGCCACCGCGCCCTTTTTCAACACTTTATCCCCAATACGCCGGGGCCGGGGCTGTATGGCTTTCAAAGTGGTCCAAAACAGATAGCTGAACAAGATAAGCGCCAGCGAAAGATGCATCGTCAGCTTGTAGGCATTCACCCACGGCCGGTCAATCAGCCCGCTAGCTACCATGATCCACCCGAAAGAGGCCACTAAAGCCGCCAGCAGGAAAACGACGCCCAGCCGTTTCAAAAGCGGCTTGTCTACCATGCCCCGCGCCCAGAAGATAGCCAGCGGGATGGCAAACACAAACCCCATCAGGCGGGCCCACAGGCGGTGGATGTATTCCCAAAAGTAGATAAACTTGAATTCGCCCATGCTCATCCCCTCATTGATTTTCTCATACTGCGGGGTGGCTTTGTACTTGTCGAACTCCATTTCCCAAGCCGCTTCGTTCAGCGGCGGCAAAGTGCCCGTGACGATCTCCCATTCCGTAATGGACAAACCGGACCCGGTCAGGCGGGTAATGCCGCCCACGACGACCTGCACGAAAATCATGACCAAGCCCGTCACCAGCCACAGCTTGACTACCGTAGGGTAAGAGCGGGGTGCCGGACGGCGCGGAGAAGTTACTTCTGCTTTGGCTACAGCTTCCATCTGCGAATATTTTTAGAAGGGAAACAAACACGCACCGTTTTGTTTGGCCATGCGCCGGTAAACTATTGAGCGCCTGACGTCCCCTTAATGGATATTTTATAATTTTTTATTTCAACCCCCCTCATCATCAGGAGTGTTAAGATGTAGAAAAAAATCGAGGCAAATCTTAGGTTAATTCAGTGTTAACATCCTGGCTCAAAAGTATACACGTTCTTTACACAGGCTTCACTTCAGTATTTACAAAGCACAAAGGTACTTCCCCACAAGCTGTGTAAAAAGCCGGGCCTGAATAAGTTTTGTGCCGTATGCCTTTTCCCCGGGGCCAACGGGGTGTCAATAAGTAGGGGGGATTTCCCCATAAGCCCCTCGATATGGCTGTTTTCTAAATATGGCATTTCTCCATTCTTGGCCAATGTGGGCCGGCGGCACGGTTATCAAGGCCCCGGCCCACATCGGCTGTGGAAATCAATTTTACCAGAACGCCTGTATTTGCTACCTTTAGGTAGTATGCTCGAAAACGGGCTGTGGAAAACATTTGAAACAAGAGGCCCAATAATGTGTTCGGCCTAGACCGCTTACGGCCCAATCATTTGTACGGGTAAAACACCGTGGAAAAGGGTGGATAAAGCAGCAAGGCTTCTTTTTCTACTAGGTTTTTTTAGATTGCAGGGGCTCGAGACAGCAACCAAAACTATTGAAACATGTGCGGAAGATTCTCCTTTGTGACTTCTCCGGAAAAGCTCAAGCAGCAGTTTGGGGACCTAGAAACGGGGCATAACCTCAAGCTGAGCTTTAACGTGGCGCCCACGCAGCATTCTTATGTCATTACCAACGAGCATCCAAGCCGGCTGGAGTATTACCGCTGGGGGTTGGTGCCGCACTGGGCAAAAGACAGCAAGAGTGCGGCCAAGCTGATCAACGCGCGCATGGAAGGGATCGCCTCCAAGCCTTCTTTCCGGGTGCCGGTCCGCAAACGGCGCTGCATCGTCATTGCCGACAGTTTCTACGAGTGGCGGCAGGAAGGCAAGCAGAAAATCCCGTTCCGCATCTTGCCGGCTGATGGCAGCTTACTGGCGATGGCGGGGATATGGGATATCTGGTACGATGGCGATTATGCCTTGAAGACTTTCTCCATCATCACGGGCCCGCCCAATGCGGAGGTCGCTCCGTTGCACGACCGCATGCCGATGCTGCTGCATACCGAAAAACGGCGCGCGAAATGGTTGGCGGAGCTAGAAGTGGATGAGGTCATGGACCTGCTAGCGCCCCCGCCGGATGGCCTGCTGGACAAATACCAGGTATCCACCAAGGTCAATGATGTGCGCAACGACTCTCCGGAGCTGCACGAAAGGGTTGGAGAGCAAGGCCGATTGTTTTAATAAACGTTTAAAGCGCGTTAAGCGAGGTTAAAAAGCTGCGGGCTACGTTTTTTGCGAGTAGATTTGTAGAAAAACACAAAGCTATGATACAAAAGTTACTACTCTCCGTTATCCCCCTTTTCTTGACTACTGAAGCTGTATTTGGGCAGCAGGAAACGCTTTTCGGCGGCTCCGATTCGGGCATCACCGGCATATGGGTAAGCCTGAACCGTAACTACTCCGAATTTAAAGACGATGATGGCACCGCCGGCGGGCATACCGTAGGGCTGGAAATTGGCCGACAATTCGTTCTGGGGTATGCCCGGGAATCGATCAGAGAACGCCCATTGATCGGACCGGGCGAGGACCCTTTTGATTTTACTTACCGGGGCGGCCTCGTCAGTTATGCCCCCTTAGTGAATAAGGTTGTTCATCCCCGTTTCAGCTTAATCGGGGGGATTGGCAATGCCGATTTAGGGGAGGCAGACCTAGACCGGATATTGGTGCTTCGCCCGGCCGTAGGTGTAGAAGTCAACGTAGCGAAGTGGTTTCGCCTAGGTTTAGAGGGCGGCTACCGGCATGTGGAGTATGATGAGCTTGCGGGCTACGACAGCGGAGACTTTTCTTCCTGGTTTTTGGAGTTGGGCCTACGCTTTGGTATCTCTTGGGAGGATTAAAAAGCGATTCGACAGTACCGCCAATGCATTCGGCCTCTTCGGCTACGCGCTGGAGAGGCTAAATTTTGTAGGCGCTAAAACACAAAAGGGCGAAGCGCCGAAGCACTCCACCCTATTTGTGTGGACCAAGGTCAATTCTTACCCCCCAGAAAGAAAAGACCCGGTCACTTCTTACATATCTTAATAACCTATTGCGCGAGCAACGGGCCAACTACCCCCCAGTATTGACCTCGCTGCTCACAACAATAGACCTTTGCAAACTGCCGAAGCAGCCTGCATCAGTTCTTGGCGCGAGCTTGCTGTGCAGCGGTTATAGCTCGCTTACTTATCTTTTTGTCGAATTTGGTATGTAGATAGGAGACCTTCCGGTCTACGGGAACGTGATCGCTCCCCTCTCGTTTGTAGAATAGCTCTTCAGATGGAGCGGGTTTCGCTCGTGTTGCTCTCAATTTGTGCGCAAATTAGGCATTTCTACTTTCAAATTCAACTACCTGCTCAAAAAATCGCGCTGCACTCGTTTTAATGCCAATTCATACCCTTTTACGGCAGCTCTTCAAGGAAGTTACGTCAAGTTGTCAGTTTTTTTCAACTGGCATACGCTTTGCAACAAGCAAAGAAAAAACAGTATAGCTATGCCAAAAGGAAATATATCGGTACAGACGGAGAACATCTTTCCCATCATCAAGAAGTTCTTGTACTCGGACCACGAGATTTTTCTACGCGAATTGGTGTCCAACGCAGTGGACGCTACCGCCAAGCTCAAAGCCCTGGCCAACCGGGGGGAAGTCAAAGGCGACGTTGGGGATACCACCATCGAAATTCTAATTGACAAAGAAGAGAAAACACTTACCATCCGGGACCGCGGCATCGGCATGACGGCGGATGAGGTGGAACGCTACTTGAACCAGGTCGCCTTCTCGAGTGCTGAGGAGTTTCTGGAAAAATACAAGGACGACGCCTCTATCATCGGGCACTTTGGTCTAGGTTTCTACTCTGCTTTCATGGTGGCGGACAAAGTGGATGTCAAGACCCTTTCTTACCAAGAAGGGGCCAAAGGCGTCACTTGGACCTGCGAGGGCAACCCGGAATACTTCTTGGAAGAAAATGACAAAGCAGACCGGGGCACGGATGTCATCCTCTACATCAATGAGGAAAACAAGGAGTTTTTGGAGGACCACCGCATACAGCAGCTGCTCGAAAAATACTGTAAGTTCCTGCCGGTCCCCATCAAGTTTGGCACTAAGACCGAGACCATTACCGAAGGAGAAGGGGATGATGCTGAGGAAAAACAAGTGGAAGTTGACAATATCATCAACAACCCTGACCCGGCTTGGCGTAAGCAGCCGACGGAACTGAGCGACGAGGACTATAAGGCGTTTTACAACGAATTGTATCCCTTTAGCACGCCACCGCTGTTCTGGATTCACCTCAATATCGACTACCCATTCAATTTGACGGGCATCTTGTACTTCCCGAAGTTGGGCAACAACTTTGAGATGCAGAAGAACAAGATTCAGCTCTACAGCAATCAGGTGTATGTGACAGACGATGTCAAGGATATTGTGCCTGAGTTCCTCACCTTGCTGCACGGCGTTATCGATTCGCCGGATATTCCGCTGAACGTCTCCCGTTCTTACTTGCAGAGCGACAGCAACGTCAAGAAAATCACAGGCTATATCACCAAGAAGGTAGCCGACAAACTGTCTGAGCTGTACAAGAAGGACACGGAGGAGTTCAAGGCGAAGTGGGACGACCTTGGCGTATTCATTAAATACGGCATGATCTCAGACGAGAAGTTCTACGAGCGTGCGCTTCCTTTCGCTTTGGTCAAGAGCATTGACGGCAGCTACCTGCCAGTGGAGGAATACAAGGAAAAAGTAAAAGGGGAACAGACCGATAAGCACGACAAGGTAGTTATGCTTTATACCAATGCCCCGGACCAACACGATAGCTATGTGAATGCCGCCAAGGGCAAAGGCTACGACGTGCTGGTCTTCGATAATGTGATAGACAACCACTTCATGCAGCACCTAGAGCAGAAACTGGGCGATGTCACCTTCGTGCGGGTCGACTCCGATACGGTGGATAATTTGGTGCAGAAAGACGAGTCCATGGAGTCTGTCCTCAGCGAAGAGCAGCAGGAAGAAGTGAAGGGCGTATTCGAAAAAGTCGTCACCCAGGCGGGCAGCACGGTAGTGATGAAAGCGCTGTCCCCCGACGACCAGCCCGTGACCGTCACCCGGCCGGAGTTTATGCGGCGCATGAAGGAAATGCAATCGCTGCAAGGCATGCAGTTCGGCGATTTCCCAGATAGTGTGAATGTGGTGGTCAATACCAACCATCCGCTGGTAGCCGAGAAGCTGCTCAAGGAAAAAGAGGAAGAGCCGCGGCAGGAAGTGGCGGATTACCTCTACAAGCTGGGGCTGCTCAATCAGAATATGCTGACCGGCGCTGACCTGACGGCATTTGTGAACAAGAGTCTGAACTTCCTGAAGTAAATATAGGCAAACCACCAGTGCCTCAGCCCCGTCGAGCATAGCCTCGGCGGGGCTTTGTTTATTCCAGCGCTTGCCGGAGCTCCAGTGCTTGCTCGCTGTAGGAAGAAGCGGATAGCTCTTGCAGCAGTTGCAGGGCAGCTGTTGTGTCTTCCTGCTCGATCAATGCTAGCGCCAGGTACCAGCGGATATCTTCCGCCGTGGAGCCAGCGGGGGGATCCTCCTGCAATTGCCGGAAAAAATGGGCAGCGCGTTCGCTTCTCCGGGCACCCAGCAGGGCATTGGCCAGGAGAAAATACGCTTGATCGTCTTCCGGGTACGCTTCCAGATGGAGGCTGAAGTGCGGCAAGCTCGCTTCGAAGGCACCGTCTTGGTAGAATTCCAGTGCTTTTTGCAATTCTTCTTTGCCCTCCAAAGCATTACCCGGCTGTGCGCTGCGCAGCGCGAGGTAGTTGGGCGGGGCGGCAGAAAAGTATTCCACAAACAGCCGTTCGTGCACCGTTGCTGCCCGGTACTGCCAGACGCTAAACAGCGCGAGTACGATCAGTGCCGCAGCGGCTGCCCAGTTCATCCATGTCCTGCGGTAAACTTTTCGCCCTGCCCGCTTGGACAGGGCGCCGGCTTCGGAAAGCTCTTGCTCTAATTGCCCGGCCGCTTCGGCCTTTTCTAAACCGTCTACCGCGTGGGCACACAGGGGGCAGTCCAGCAAATGGTGTTCCACCGCATGCTGCTGCTGTTTCGTCATCTTGCCGCGCAGGTATTGCCGCAGCTCGCGTTGCGAGAGGCAACTGCGCTCCTTGAATGTTGTTTTCATCGTTTGACCCAATTCTTTTGGACGTTAGCCCTCATCGCGTTGACGTTTCAGTATAATCCCCAAATTTCGCTTCCCGTTTTGTAAATAGCTCTTGACTTGTTTCAGCGTGAAGCCGGTCTCTTGGCTAATGTCCAGGTAGCTTTTTCCATCAAAAAAGAAAAGCTTGAGGCATTGCCGTTGGCCGTCCTCCAGTTGCTGCATCGCTTCGGGAAGCAAATCAAGCAGATGAGGGTGCTCTTTATTAAGTAGTCGCGTGAGGGCCTCATTTTCCATAAACCCATCGGCATTTTTTTCAAAATAATTTTCCTCCGGTTCCAAAACGACTTTGGCAGAAGGGTCGCGGAGCAAGGAAATGCAGGTGTTTCGGGCGGTAGTGTAGAGCCAATTGGGCAGGGAACGGATCGGCTTGTCGGTAGGGTATTCGAGTAGCGCATTGAAAACTTGCATGGTCGCGTCGCGGCAGGCCTCGGTATCGTCCAAGTATTTACGGCAGGCACCATAGACCAAGTGCACGTACCTGTCGTACAGCACATCAAAGCTACGGCGGTCGTCTTCCTCACGCCAGCTGCGGAGCAGGCGGTCGTCTTCCCATTTAGGGCGGTCGGTTGACTTGGAAGAACGCACGAATAGCTTCATGCAACTAAAATAGCAAATGTGACGATAGAACGCCACATTTGCTACAATTTTTCCTATTTGAACTCCAAGGTATTGATGATATGGTCCAATTGTTCCATATAATCCCGCTTGTCTTCGCCGGGAGCGTGCAGGAAGCCGTCAATAAAGAGCAGCTCGTTGGTATTGGGGTTGAGCACCAGGTAGCTGATGAAGGAGCCGCCCATGTAATCGCCTACGATCTCCCATATACCGCGGGCCTCCACGGCGTAGTTGCCGCTGACAGACGTAGTGTTAAAGATAATGGGCAGGTCTTTGTCGTTGACCTGCATGTAGGTGTCTTTCAAGGTGGAGGAGATGTATTCCTTGCCGATGGAGTCCCGTAGGGCGATAAGGTTTTCCTTGCTCAGCTGGGACTGGTTTTCATACTTCATCTTCCTCAGCAGCAGGTTCTGGGATATTTTCTCGGTTTCCTTCCGCATCCAGATGATGTCCCCGTCGTTGATGGCTATGAAGTAATCGTTGGGGATGCGCAGGCTCACGCCCATGCTGTCTTTGACTTCCTTGATGAGTGGGTTGGCCACCCCATCGAGGTAAATATAGGACTCCAGCTTCCGCTCGTCAAATTTGTTGACTTTGCGTTTGATGGCGGGGTAATTTGCCTTCAAGCCCTCGACCAAGGCATCGTGGGAGTAGGCAAATTGGTAAAGCACCAACTGCCCTTTGGCCCATTTGTCGCGGCCAGCAGCATTATTGACGCTTTTGTCTTCCCTAGCAGAACGGGCTTTTTCGGAGCCGATATCCTTGAGGACCATTTGCGTGGTTGGAGAGTCTTCGTCGGCAAGGTTGGCGACGAACATGTAGGTACGCAGCTCTTGGCGCAGCGGGTCTTTTTTGATATCTAAGGGCGTGTAGTGGCGCAAATCAAAAACCGGTTCGGGCTGCGGCAGCAAGGGGTATGCAGAAGAATAATAGTAGCGCAAGGTATCGCCCAGTGGGCTTTCCCACATGTCTTGGTCCATGACCACTACGATTTCGTTGAGTTGGCCAAAGGCGGTGGGGACGGCTTTCATGCTGCGTTGGGCTTCTTCCGAGCAGCTGTACAGCAACAGGCTGAGCAGGCTTGCGACAAACAGGAATCGCATCTGTTTTATCATGTAATCGTTTGTTTTATCCTAAAATTACGTGCTTTTGGGGTGGACTGCAATTTACGGTTTTTCGCACCACAAAGCGTATTTAAGGAACAGATGCATGCGGGAGTCGTTTTGGCGGGTGGGGAATCCCCCTTTAGCAGAAGCTTGACGATCGGTAATGGAAGCGTACGGCTTAGGCGGCAGTTTGGCCAAAAAAGCCGTCTGCTGCGCTCGGACAGCAAACGGCTTTTCACCAAATTTTTTAGAAGAACTTTAAGCGTTTTTTAGAACAAGCTCTCAATCACCTGCTCCTCGTTCACCCCTTCGGCTTCTGCTTTGAAGTTGCGCACGATACGGTGGCGCAGCACAAACTTGGCGATCGCCTGCACGTCTTCGATATCGGGTGAGTACTTGCCGTGGATAGCGGCGTGGCACTTGGCACCTAGCACCAAATACTGCGAGGCACGCGGGCCAGCACCCCAAGAGATATAGTTGTTGACTTTGTCTGTAGCCCGGTCGGTATTGGGCCGGGTTTTGGTGGCCAGCGATACGGCGTATTCCAAGACATTATCAGCGATCGGCACCTTGCGGATCAGTTGCTGGTAGGCGGTAATTTGCTCGCCCGTTAGCACATGCTTGAGGTTGAAGTCCTGCACCGTAGTCGTCCCTTTTACCACATTGATTTCCTCTTCGTAAGACGGGTAGTTCAGCGGGATGTTGAACATAAAGCGGTCCAGCTGTGCCTCGGGAAGTGGGTAAGTTCCTTCTTGCTCAATTGGGTTCTGCGTAGCCAGCACGAAGAAGGGCGAAGGCAGTTTGTGGCGTACACCACTCACGGTTACGGAGCGCTCCTGCATGGCTTCCAGCAGGGCGGCCTGCGTCTTGGGCGGGGTACGGTTGATCTCGTCGGCCAGGACGATGTTGGAAAACAGCGGGCCCGGGTTGAATTTGAAATGGCGGTCCTCGTCGAGTATTTCTGAACCGGTGATGTCAGAAGGCATCAAGTCTGGCGTAAACTGTATACGCTTGAACTCCAAATCGAGTACCTCGGCGATAGTGCTCACGAGCAATGTTTTTGCCAAACCGGGCACCCCGACGAGCAGGCTGTGGCCGTTGCTGAACAGCGATATGATAACCGCCCTGACGACATCCTCCTGCCCGATGATCACTTTTCCGATTTCTTGGCGCAGCTCATGGTAGGACTCGGCGAGCTGGTCGATTGCTTTTACTTCGGATTGAAATTCTGTATTTGCCATTAGCGGATGTTGTTAGTCTATTTGGTGGTGATGCATGATTGCCCGGCGGCAAAGATAGCTTTTAAAGCGGGGAAATATAAGGTTTGTTGCCTGCCGTAGCGTATCGTTTATTGTCAATAACATTTCCATAACATGTCGGAAAGCGCATAGTTTTTCCCGCTGTAGGAAAAGTGCCACCACTCGCTGCGGATGGGCTGGAATCCATGCGCCATCATCGTTTCCCTGAGCAGTTGCCGGTTTTGCAATACCTCTTCAGGTAGGTCGGTATACGCGGGGGCGGCCTCGGGGCCGAAAAAGTCGTAGGGCGTGCCCATAGGCAGTTCTTCCCCCTCTGCATCCACTAGGGTCAGGTCTACGGCGACGCCCCGGTTGTGCATAGAGCCTTTGCGCGGGTCGGCTACGTAGCGCGGGTTGGGCACTTTCTTCCAGAGCTGCCACTGCACGGGGCGGGGGCGGAAGCAGTCGAGCATCTTCAAGCCTAAGCCTTGCTGCTGTAGTTGCTCGTGGGCTTTGACTACGGCCTCGGCTACGGGCGGGCGCAGGAAGCAGCGGCTGCAATCGTACATTTTCTCCTCCACGAAATTCTCGGTCGTTGCATACTTCATGTCGATGAGGATGCTGCGGTCGAGGCGGGCCAGTTCCGTCCACGCGCTGCTGTCGTAGTCGATAGGGGGCAGCGGCGGCGGTGCGGGCTCAGGCGGCTTTGGCAAACTGACGGTGGTATCGACGGTGCCGGTATTAGCGGATTGCTGCTCCTGTTGCGCCGCGGGCTGGCAGGCGGTGGTGGTTTTTACTTGAATTCACAATAGGACGGCCGCAGTGCCCCAAAGATAATTATACTTACCTATTAGAGCAAAGATGGATATTTGGTAAAGTCTGAAAAGGTTTTTATATCTTATGACCGTTAAATACTATATGAATGTTACCTTCTTTTGTCTATTATAACATAAGCTATCCGGTGATTCTTTCGAGAACCACCTTGGTTGCTTTCCTATTACTCACCATAGGTTTGTCTAGACTAACCGCCCAAGTAAAAGTCAGCCCGGAAATAGGAGTGAGCTATGCCCCGTATACGATATATGGCCTCAATACACAACACACTTCCAACCGGCTAGATTACTTGTTTGGGATCAATGGTAGTTTGCAAATATCAAAGCACTTTTTGGCCAACCTCCGCATATCCTATGTGGACCGGGAGGATTTTAAGTGGCTGGATTTATGTCTCTGCCCAGATTATTTGTATTCAGCCTACACCCAAAGCGACCTGAATGTGGAACTTAGTCTTTTGTACTCGTTTAATAGTACTTTCTATGTTGGGGGCGGATACACTCTAGTGCGACGCATGAATACGGCATACTTTTATAAAGAAGTGGACTCTGAGCTAACGCGGCATTACAATGATTTTAACAGCGGCATGCACCTCATGGCTGTATACCACTACCGGCGCTTCTACGCCCGACTGACGTACGCCCGTCGTTTTAAACCTTATGAACCAGCATATTTATTCTTTGAAGGGCAAGACCGCTTTGACTTGACGGTGGGGTATGAGTTGTTTGGAGGGGGCAGTACGAAGAGGAAATAGCTTTTCCATCATTGGAAGAAGAGCCTGTGATCTATATACAAGTTAGATTTGAAATTTTCAATGAAGTTGATCTATGTATTTAATAATCAATACCTCTATGATCTAGCGTTACAAGTAAAGTTCTCACCGTGCCACATCGACTGTTGCAGGGCAAAGCAATTATTTATATATTGAAAGTTAGACAAAAGAGATTCGAAGTGATTTAATGGTATTTGAAATAATGACATGGATGCACTGATTGAAGACAACAAAACTGAGATATATAGAATATGTGAAAAAAATAACGTGAAGTCGCTATATTTTTTCGGCTCGATTATTGACGCTCGTAAGTTTCGGTCAGATAGCGATGTGGATATTTTGGTTTCCTTCAGAGATGATATTTCAAATGAAGCATATACTGATAGCTACTTTGGGCTATTGTTTGAATTGGAGGAGCTGCTGAATCGTGAAATAGATATTACGACAATAAGGAGTGTTACGAAAGCATATTTTAAAAAAGAATTGGAGGAAACAAGGGTTCTTTTTTACGACGCTTTAACAGAAGTAGATGGATAATAGGATTAAGCAATATTTGTCTGATAGCTAAGATGATAAGAGAACCCTTATGAGAACCGTCTTGGACATCTGCCTTCTTTTGTTCACTATTGGTATATCTGACCTCCCCGCCCAAGTAAAAGTAAGCCCAGAAATAGGGGTGAGTTACGCCCCATTCATGTTTTACAGTGCCAATACCAAACAGGTTGCAGAAGGGGTAGACTACATGTTGGGGATTAACGGAAGCGTGCAGCTGACAGATCGTTTTTTGGCCAACCTCCGTGTATCTTATGTGGACCGGGAGGATTTTAAGTGGCAGGATCTGGTGCTCCGTCCAAAGTATCTGTACTCTACCTACACCCAAAGCGATTTGAATATGGAGCTAAGCTTGCTGTACACTATTAGCGAGGCTTTTGATGCAGGAGCAGGCTATACCTTGGTTCGGCGTATAAAATCAGAATATTTTATAAATGATGTAGATGAGGACTTCCTTTGGCAATACAACAACTGGAACGGCGGTTTTCATGCTATGATTGTCTTCCACTACCGCCGCTTTTACGCTAGGCTGACATACGCCCGTCGTTTTCAGCCTTATGACCTGGTTTTTCTCTTTTCTGAAGGGCAAGACCGCTTTGACTTGACGGTGGGGTATGAGCTGTTTGGAGGCAGTGCGGGTGGCAAATAACATTTTTAACCAATAAGAAACTTCATCGGTTTGTATATTTTGAACTACAGGTGCCGTACTGCTTCCAGCGATTAACAGCGTATAGTCAACTGCTTGAAAAATCTATCGAGCAATTAAATGCCGGTTTCATTATGACGATTAATGGTTTGGTTGACAAATAGTCAAAATTGGGCTAAATTGAGAGTTCCAAAATAGGAATGTAATGAAAGAAGCTACAATCAATGAGTTTTTGAATTTTTTCCGCAGCCTTGATTTTAAAAGTAAGGTTGAGGTGCTTAACGTATTTACGCAAGAGTTGAAAAGAGGAGTAGATGAAGCTTCTAAAAATGTAGAGTCGGGTTATTCTGAAAGTGACCGAGTCATAGATGAGCTTTTTGGTATATGGAAGGATGAAGATGGACTTAGTGAAGAAATGATAATTGACCGTACGGTATCTGACAGAGCAATAAATATGGACTGACTATTTTCATATAAGCTTCTATTGTGTACAAATTGTAGAGATGGTTATGTCCTTTTTGATTGATTCAGATATACTGATAGACTTTTTTAAAGCGAAGTACCAGCTGAACAGTAAATTCAAGTCAGTTGGCTTGAAAAACGGTCTCACCGCCTAACCACATAAACCAAAGCCCCCAACGGAAAGAAAATAAGCACGATTAATATCCAAAACAGCTGGTTGTCCCGCTCCCGTTGCAATATATCCCTCACAAGCACGAAAAGAGTGTAGAGCCCAAGAAGCAAGGCTGCCCACAGCACCATCTGCGCATATTCGAAGCCTTCCAATTTTAATAATCCAGATAGGGCAGCGAGCAATACAGGGGCAATGATCAAGGAGACCAGTTGACTTTTACTTTTTGGCATACGAGCGATGTTGGTAATTAGAAGTTATTGTATGGTCCGCAAGGAAACGCCTCATTCTCAGAGCCGTGTGAACCTACAAAGTATAGCACAATAGTGCCGATAAAACAAATTCTTAGCGTACTTTTGCCCCCAAATTCGCAAAGCACCATTTGAACAGTAGCGAGACGACATACCGGCGGGCATTGTACTTCCTCATCTTGGCATTACTAGGGCCGGCCTTGCTGATCAATCTGGGCACTCTCACCCTGATCGACGATGAGGCGCTGCGGGCCTGGGTGGCTTTGGAAATGCAGCTGACCGACCACTACATCGTCCCCAAGCTGCACGGCGATTTCTACTACAAAAAACCGCCGGTCTACAATTGGATACTTTTGGGCTTTTTCCAGCTGCTGGGGCGTATGGACGAGTGGGCCATCCGCTTCCCAACTGTAGTGTTCTTGCTGGTCTATGCTGGGGCCATCTTCTACTTTGTGCGCAAGCACTTTGGGTTCCACTTTGCCTTTTTAGCCGCTATGATGTTTGTCTGCTGCGGGCGTATCCTGTTTTACGACTCCTTTGTGGGGCTGATCGATATCAGTTACTCACTGGTCACCTTCCTATCGTTTATGGTGATTTACCATACTTTTGAGCGGGGGCAGTGGCTGCGTTTGTTTGCGGTGTCTTACGCATTGGCAGCTATCGGTTTCTTGATGAAGGGGCTGCCCTCGGTAGTGTTTCAGGGAGCGACGCTGCTGGTGTATTTTGTAGCGCAGCGGGCCTTTCGCCGCTTGTTTACTTGGCAACATGTAGTAGGGGGGCTGGTCTTTGTATTGATGGTGGGCGGATATTACTATGCGTACGCACAGCACAATGAGCTGGAAAAGGTATTTGCCGTTTTGTTTAATGAATCGGCCAAGCGTACGCCGGGCCGCTATTCCATCTGGTTTACCATCGGGCATCTACTAACCTACCCGTTTGAGCTGCTGATTTACCACTTCCTGCCGTGGGGGCTGATGATCCTGTACCTGTTCAAGCGGCGCAGTTGGTCCCTGCTGCGAGAGCATCGTTTCATCCTCTTTGGCAGCCTGACCTTCGCCGCCAACATACTGGTCTACTGGGCGGCACCCAAGGTACACCCCCGTTATGTTTTTATGCTGATTCCCCTGGCATTCATCGCCTTTTTATACCTACATCAGTACCATCGGGAGCAGCGGACTTGGATGTACCGCTTCTTTACAGGCTTCCTGCTGTTCTGCTGCAGCATATTGCCGGTCGCTGCCTTTGCGCCGCTGTTTTTGGAGCTTACGCAAAATACGCCCTACCTCTGGGCCAAGAGCCTGAGCCTAGTCGTGTTGCTCAGTGCGTTAGCTTGGGGGGCGTGGCGCAACCAAGGGCAGTTATTGCTCACTACCGTAGCTGTACTGCTGGCGGTGCGCATTGCATTCAATTGGTTTGCCATGCCCGACCGGGAAGCCGGCAATTTCGCCCGCATTGCCAAACAGGATGCCTACCGAGTAGCGGAAGCCTATCAAGACAAAGACCTGCGGGTCTATAAGGACACCGACATGCAGCCCGTCACCTCTTTCTACCTTACCCGCGAGCTGGGCCGGGTAGTGCCCCGCGAATTCCGTACCTTTGACCCTGATGCCTATTACATCATAGAACCCGAGCGCTACCCGCTGCTGCCTTACCGGAAGGTAGATGAATTGCAGCTGCGGCAGTACAAAAAAGTATTCGACATCGGTCAGCTGATCAAATAATACGCATGATGAGACCAAAAATATCGGCAGTCGTCACCGTTTACAATGAAGAACCCAACATCAAGCCATTGGTCGAGCAGCTCACTGCCGCACTGCAAGGTTTGGAGTACGAAATCGTGTATGTAGATGATGGCTCTACCGACGGCACGCTGCGCGAATTGTACAGCATCGACCATCCTCGCTTGAAGGTGGTGGAGTTGCGTAAGAACTACGGGCAGAGTTCCGCTCTCATGGCGGGTATAGAAGCAGCAGAAGGGGAATTCATTTCCACCATGGACGGCGATCTGCAAAACGACCCCGCTGACATCCCGATGATGCTGGAAATGGCCGAAAATGAAGACTTGGACATGGTAGCCGGCGAGCGGGCCAACCGCCAAGACGGCATGGTACTGCGCAAGATACCGAGCAAGATTGCCAATTACATTATCCGCAACACTTCCGGCGTGCACCTGCGCGATTACGGCTGCGCGCTGCGGGTTTTCCGGGCCGACCTGGCCAAAGACTTAGGGATTTATGGCGAATTGCACCGCTTTATCCCCGTCCTGGCCCATCAAGAAGGCGCCCGCATCAAGCAGATTCCAGTCAAGCACCACGCCCGCAAGTACGGGACCTCCAAATACGGGTTGGGCCGCACCTTCAAGGTCATCAGCGACTTGCTCCTCATGTTGTTTTTCAAGCGCTACATGCAAAAACCCATGCACTTGTTTGGCAATACTGGGGTGCTGCTGTTCGGTATTGGGCTGCTGATAAATCTGTACCTTGGCTTTTTGAAAATCCTCGGTCAGGACATTTGGGGCAAACCCCTGCTTATCCTCGGCCTAATGCTGGTCTTGGCGGGTATTCAGTTCATCACCATTGGTATTGTGGTGGAAATTCAAATGCGGACTTATTTCGAGTCGCAGAAAAAGCGCCCTTACAAAATCCGCAAGGTTGTATAGTCTGACAACTTGAGACTTGTGGAAATCATGACGCCGCTATTTTTTTGGCTATCGAGTCAAAA
>JAAAOU010000540.1 GCA_009908745.1 Bacteroidota bacterium | reverse complement strand
AAGGACAAAGACCAACCCAAAGAAGCCAAACCTAAAGAGGTCAAACCCAAAGCGGATAAACCCACCGAAAAGAAAGAACCTCAACCAACAGCTGACAGCGAAAAACCGCAACAAGCCCCCGCTGCTAAAGACCAAAAGCCGCCTCAGCCATCAGACAAAAAAGAGCAGCCGGCTAGTGATAACAGCAACAAAGAAAAACAACCGGCTGCCGCTTCTCAGAAAGGCAAAAAAGAAGAAGGTGGTGCTAAAGGCGAAAAAGCCAAGTCGGACGACGACAGCAAGAAAGAGTCAGTACGGACTTCCGCCCCGGAACTGCGCGGCCTGAAGATCATGGGCAAAATCGACGTAGACAAAGTCGACCGCTCCAAGCGTGGCAAGCGTAAAAAAGACGAAGCCAAAAAAGGCGACAAAGACCAGCCGCGCAAAAAGCGACCACGCAAACGCAAAAAGGTATCCCCCGGGTCCGACAGCCGCCGAGGTGGAAAACCCTCTAGAGACAAAGGCCGCCGAGGTAAGCGCAAGGGCAGGGATGAAATCAAAGAAGTTTCCCAAAAGGAAATCGAAGACAAGATCAAGGCAACCATGGCCCGCATCTCGGGCGGTGGCAAAAAGAAACGCCAGAAAATACGCCGCGACAACCGCGAACGCCTGCGCGAGAAGCAGGAGGAGCGCGAAATGGAACAGGAGTCCAAAAACTTGGAAGTCACCGAGTTCATCTCTGTGCAGGAACTCGCCAACCTAATGGACGTACCGGTCACAGATGTGATCACCACCTGTATGAACCTTGGTGTTATCGTATCCATCAACCAACGCCTTGACGCAGAAATTATCGAGCTCGTCACCGAAGAGTTCGGGCACGAAGTGGAATTCATCGACGTTGGCGAAGACGAAGAAGAGGAGGAAGAAATCGTGGACGATCCGGAAGACCTCGAGCCACGCGCCCCCATCGTCACGGTCATGGGCCACGTCGACCACGGTAAGACTTCCTTGCTGGACTACATCCGGAAAACTAAAGTCGCAGCGGACGAAGCCGGCGGTATCACGCAGCACATCGGTGCCTACGAAGTGGTACTCGGTGAAGAAGAGGGCCACGACGAAGAAAAGAAAGTGACCTTCCTCGATACGCCGGGCCACGAAGCCTTTACCGCTATGCGTGCCCGTGGTGCTAAAGTGACCGACATCGCCGTAATCATCATTGCCGCTGATGATAACATCATGCCGCAAACCAAAGAGGCCATCAGTCACGCACAAGCCGCAGGGGTACCCTTGGTATTTGCTATCAACAAAGTGGATAAACCAGGGGCTCAACCTGACCGCATCAAGAACGAGCTGGCCGGCATGGACCTGCTGGTGGAGGAATTTGGCGGCAAGTATCAGTCCCAAGATATCTCCGCCAAGACCGGCCTCGGCATCGATGAACTGCTGGAAAAAATCGTGTTAGAAGCCGAGGTGCTCGAGCTGCAAGCCAACCCGGACCGCGAAGCCAGCGGCACAGTCGTGGAAGCTTCCTTGGACAAAGGCCGCGGCTACGTCACCAAGCTGCTGGTACAGTCTGGCACCCTTCGCATCGGCGATCCCATGGTAGCCGGCGAGCACTCCGGTAAAGTCAAAGCCATGTTCAATGAACTGGGGCAGCGCGTCCAAGAAGCCGGGCCTTCTACACCGGTGTTGGTCCTCGGCCTCAGCGGTGCCCCGCAGGCCGGCGAACGGTTCAAAGTCATGGAGTCTGAGCAAGAAACCCGAGCCTTGGCCACCAAACGCAGCCAAATTGCCCGCGAGCAGGCCAACCGCGCGACCAAGCGGATCAGCTTGGACGAGATCGGACGCCGACTGGCGCTGGGCAACTTCAAAGAGCTTAACCTCATCGTCAAAGGGGACGTGGACGGCTCTGTGGAAGCCTTGGCCGACTCGCTGATCAAGCAGTCTATCGAAACCGTACAGGTGAACGTCATCCACAAAGGCGTAGGCCAGATCATCGAATCCGATGTCTTGCTGGCTTCCGCTTCCGATGCCATCATCATTGGGTTCCAAGTACGGCCCTCAATGGGCGCCCGCCAACTGGCCGAGCGCGAAGGCGTAGAGATCAAAATGTACTCGGTCATCTACAAGGCCATTGAGGAAATCCGCGCAGCCATCGAAGGCTTGCTCGAACCGACCAAAGAAGAGAAAATCGTCGCTCAGGTGGAAGTACGCGAAACCTTCAAAATCAGTAAGGTGGGTACCGTAGCCGGCTGCTTCGTGCAAGAAGGCAAAATATCCCGGAACACCAAAGTGCGCATCATCCGCGATGGTATCGTCATCTATCCGACCAAAGAAGGGCAGGTGGCAGAACTCTCCTCGCTCAAACGCTTCAAGGATGACGTGCGGGAGGTTAAAGCCGGGCTGGAATGTGGTCTTTCTATCAAAAACTACAACGACATCAAAGTCGGCGACATGATAGAAGGTTACGAAATCGTAGAAATCAAGCAAACGCTAGATTAACGAATTGGAACGGACAGCGGCACAACGTAAAAGCGCTATCTAGCCTCGTAGCTAGGTAGCGCTTTTCAGTTCTCCCAACGTATGTGATTTGCCGATTGCGGAGGGAAGACGCCGCTTTAAACGGTAGGCTGTGAAACGCCAAAATGACGTAGAGGTGCCATGCTAGAGCATCTCTAAACCGCTGGTAAGCCAGCCGCAGCGAAACTTGCGGCCGTGCGTGCTTCATACGGCTACCTGCAACTTGGCAAGCCCCTCCAAAACGCCCCGGCCTTACTCCTGCCCTCTTAAAACCATATCGCTGTAGGACACATCGACAAGGTCCTCCTCTTTAATCTTGAATAGGTTGAGATAGTATTGGCACTGCTCATACAACTTTTCCTCCCCGATACTGCCGTCCATGTCTATGGCTTCGATCTCCACAAAGTCGCCTAGCTCCTCCACCTCGTCTACATGAAACTTGACATTCTCAATAAAGTAGATCGAACGCCGCTTCGTGACCACCGCCAGCACCTCCAGCGCGGGCCGTAGTACCTCCTTCAGCTCCGTGCTGTTGGCTGTCTTGTACATGGTTACATCCGAACGCTTTGGCCCCGTCTGATTGTCGCGGTAGTAGTGGATGAGCGCATTCTCGATATTCCCCTCGCGGAGCTTGAGCCGCCCTTTTGTAGCCTTGAAATACGTGTCGGTCTGCTTGTCCGTCCCCAAAAACTCAGCCTGTTGTTGCACAAGCAACTCGTGTATCTCTTCCGGGTTATCGGATCGGGCTTTGATTTCTACGTTTATCCGTTGCATTATTGTCTGCTTTGTCTTTCATTCAACCCCCAAAAGTAAATAAAAATGGGGTGCCGTGCCGTTTACTCCTCCAGCACTTCGATCGCTTCAAACAATTCGTCCAGTTCGTCGAACGATTTGTACCCCACTTTCTCCTCTGCCCCGCCACGCACGCTGATGCCCTTTACCGGCACTTCTTCCAGCATAGCATTCAGCTCTTCGCCGTCTACATCCATAGCGATCAGCAGCGGGTAGGTATGCGCCAGGTCCTTCAGCTCCGACAGCCCATCTTCTAGCAGCGCAGGCCACGTAATACCGCTTTTCTGGAAATCAAACAAAAAGTAACTCACCCAGCCTTCCTGAGCCTGCAGTTGCGCTGCGATGGCCCCAAACTCGCCCGTGTCTTGCACGACGACTTCTTTGATCACCGGCACTTCCTGCTCGTGCAAGGCTTGCAGGGTCTCTTGTGTGGAAAAAGTCCCCACTTGCACGGCGTCAAGTTCCAGCATATCCGCCGCGGCCAAAATCTCCTCCGCCCCTTGCAGGTCAAACTCGCCGACCACCTTTACGCCATCCACCCATTCCTTGATGGCTTTCATGGTATTGGGCTGTATGTAGTACTCTGAGCCGGTATTGAGGTTGAAACCCAACCACTCCGTCTCCCAAGCCGCAAAGTAGCGGGCGTCGGTCAGGTTGGTAACCGAACTGGCTTTTACTTTTGTCTTCAGCATAAACTATATTGGCGCTTACTTGTCAAATTATAGCCTCTGGCCCGTTACGCCGAGCCGCGGCTTTGCAAAATTAAGCATTAATATGGCGCAGCCAACCTATTACGACCTGGTTTACGCCGTCACCCGGGAAATTCCCAAGGGGCGGGTCACCACCTACGGTGCTATCGCCGACTTTCTGGCGCTAGGCTCCGCCCGTATGGTAGGCTGGGCCCTGAACAAGAGCTTCTCTCAAGACAAGGTGCCGGCACAGCGGGTCGTTAATAGAAAAGGAGAACTATCCGGGCGCAACCACTTCCCCACCCCCACTATGATGCAGGAATTGCTCAAAGCAGAAGGCGTGGAGGTACAGGACAACCGGGTCGTCGATTTTGAACAGCGGTTCTGGCACCCGGAAGCACTTGGGGAAGCCTGGGGTATCTTTTGAAACGAATTACACCACCAAATTTGACCATACATCATGACAAAGAAGTTATTGTTTTCTCTGAATCTGGTATTATTTTCCGCTGCTGCCGTCATTGCACAGAGCAGCCCGGCGGGCGTCTGGAAAACCATAGACGACGAAACGGGAGAAGCCAAGTCGCATGTGGAAATCTACAAAACCGATGACGGTTCTTACGAAGGGAAAATCGTGCGCCTGCTGCTCTCCCCGCAGGACAAAAAGTGTGCCGAGTGCCCCGGCGACCGCAAGGACAAAAAGCTGGTCGGCATGGTCATCCTGGAAGACCTGAAGCGCAGCGAAGACTACTGGAAAAAAGGCGAAATCCTCGACCCGGAATCCGGCAGCACCTACCGCTGCTCCGTCTGGTTTGAAAACGGCAATAAAGACGAGCTGAAGCTGCGGGGCTACCACTGGACAGGCCTCTACCGCACCCAAACCTGGTACCGCGTCAAGTAAGCTAAAAAATGCGCTTGGCAAACAATACGAAAGCTTGATTTGCAGTTCTATAGGTGATTCACAACGGGCGTAAATAGCCCTTTTTGCAAACCTAAAAGTGCTGTATGAAGCAAAACTTTACATCAAACCACCTCGTCCGATACCTCTATAACGAGGTAACGGTCACCGAACGGCTCGCCCTTGAGGAGGCAATCGCTCAAGACTACGGGCTATTTGAACACTACAACGAGCTGAAGGCCGCCTCCCGTCAGCTTCCGAAAGTGACGTTCAGCCCTTCACCGGCAACGCTCCAAAGTATTTTGGGGTACAGCGAACGCACGGCGCTAGAACAACAGGTCTGACCACAGACCGCCAAACCCGAAGCAAAAACCCTTGGCCGCTTTCCCGCAGCCAAGGGTTTTTCTTTTCCAGCTCCTTCTTTTTACCCTCGCCTTTTTTGCGTATTTTTCAACTTTAATGTGCAAAAGCTTGCCTTTTAAAAACATTAATTTTATTTTTGCAAGCAATAGACACAACTTATTGACAAAACCACTCCAAATGGCAGATACAAAAAAAGACCGGGAAGCCAAACTCAAAGCCCTACAGCTGACGGTGGACCGGATTGAGAAAACCTACGGAAAAGGCTCCATCATGCGCCTCGGAGACCAACAAGTGGTGGAAGTAGACTCCATCCCCTCTGGCTCTCTTAGCCTCGATATCGCCCTTGGTATCAACGGCTTTCCCCGCGGCCGGGTCGTCGAAATCTACGGCCCCGAATCCTCCGGTAAAACCACCCTGGCCATACATGCCTTGGCCGAATGCCAAAAGCAGGGCGGTATTGCCGCATTTATAGATGCAGAACACGCCTTTGACCGCACCTACGCCAAAGCACTCGGCGTAGATACCGAAAACCTGCTCATTGCTCAGCCAGACAACGGCGAGCAAGCATTAGAAATCGCCGAAAACCTCATCCGATCCGGCGCTATCGACATTATCGTCATCGACTCTGTGGCGGCTCTAGTCCCCCGCAGTGAGATCGAAGGAGAAATGGGCGACTCCAAAATGGGCCTGCAAGCCCGCCTCATGTCCCAGGCCATGCGTAAGCTGACCGGCACCATCGGCCGTACCGGCTGCTGCTGTATCTTCATCAACCAGCTGCGCGAGAAAATCGGCGTGATGTTCGGCAACCCAGAGACAACGACCGGTGGCAACGCCTTGAAGTTCTACGCTTCCATGCGCTTGGATATCCGCCGGTCCGGATCGGCCATCAAGGACAAAGAGGGTAACGTCGTAGGCAACCACGTCAAAGTGAAAGTCGTCAAAAACAAACTCGCCCCTCCCTTCCGCATCGCTGAGTTTGATATCATGTACGGCGAAGGGATTTCCAAAGTCGGCGAAATTGTCGACCTGGGCGTAGACCACGACATCATCCAAAAGAGCGGCGCTTGGTACAGCTACGACAGCGCCAAGATCGCGCAGGGCCGCGAGGCTGCTAAACAATTCATGGACGACAACCCCGAGGTAGCACTGGAAATAGAAAGCAAGGTGAAAGCCAAAATAACGGGTATGGGACCAGAAGAGGAACCCCCCGCCGAGGAAGGCAAGAAAGCCAAAGCAAACGGCGCCAAAGCGAAGAAATAGTTTTTTTGAGCTGTTAGTGAATGAAAGGATGCCGCCTCACTCTTGCCAAAGCCGGCAAGCGAAAGCGGCATTTTTTTTATTCCGTCCACTCAAAGGTCTCGATCAAGTGCTGCAAATCTTCCTCAATAAACTCGTACACCGGCGCGAGCGAATCCGAACGCGCTTCCGTATTGAAATACAGTGAGCCCCGCATGAAATGTTCCGTACTGTCAGTCAGGAAAAACTGAAAAGGCGAGGCCACGTCTCCTTCCACGATGAATGCCATACCGCCCACGCCATTAGGCTTTTGTATCAACACTTCATCTATGTAGTTAGCCCGCTTGTTATGCCAGTCCGTCATCTCGAAAGCGTCCGCTTTGAGTTGCTCAAAATCCTTTCTTTCGTTGATCGGTACATAGCTGCAGTGCAAACGGCTATCAAAATTGGGGATGTAAATGTCGAACCAGCAAGGGTGAGGCGGCTGCTCGTCAAAAAAACTGGTGTCCCGCTGAATCTCGGCGTACACCGGGTACTCAAAAGTAAATGCACAGTACCCCTTGTCAAACTGTTGATAGGCCTTTTCTGGATAGACCACCTTAGGGAAAGCGCGCGGTTTGGGCGTAAAGCCAGCTTCGCCCCCGCAGGCTGTCAACAACAATAGCATCGCATAAGCCAACCTGTATCGCATACCTCAATTTTTGGGTAAAGTAAATAATATCTGTTCAATCCTACGTTTGTTGACGGATACGATCTTGAACTGGTAGGATTCGTAAGTGATTGTCGAGTCCGCTTTGGGCAGCAACCCCTGAATCTCCAATATCAAACCCGCTAGCGAATCCGCCTCTCCTTTCACCTCATCAAAGGTGTTGGTATCAATGCCGACGATACGGCAGGCGTCGTTGAGCAGGGTCTTGCCTTCAAACAAGTAGTTGTAGTCGTCGATCTTCCGGTAAACGACTTCCACCTCATCGTCAAATTCATCCTTGATTTCGCCGATGACCTCTTCCATGATATCCTCCAGCGTCACGATTCCCGAACTGCCCCCGTATTCATCCACCACAATGGCCAAGTGGAGCCGCTCCTGCTGAAACTCTTTGAGCAGATCGTGAATCTTTTTGGCTTCAGGCACATAGTACACGTCGGTGCGGATCAACTCTTGCCACTCGAAGCCGTCCGCTTCGTTGAGATGGCCAAGCAAGTCTTTGACATAGAGTATGCCAGCAACATTATCGAAGTCGTTCTCATAAACAGGGATGCGGGAATACCCGGATTCCTTGACCAAAGCCAACAACTCGTGGTACCCTACCCGGAAATCCACTGCCACCACATCCACCCGGGAGCGCATGATCTGCTTGACGGTCACATCTCCAAATTTGACGATGCTCTTCAGGATGTCTATGTCACGCCGGGCCCCTTGCTCTTGCCGCACCGTCAGTTCTATCGCCTCGTCGATTTCTTCCCGGCTGGTGTTGGCACTCGGGCTGCGGTGGGCGAGCCGCCGTTCTATCAAGCGGGTGGAGCCGACCAACAACATACTGAACGGGCGGAATACAGCCAGCAGAACAGATAGCGGCTGTGCCATAAGCAAGGCCAGCCGTTTGTTGTTGAGCTTGGCGTAGATTTTGGGCGCCACCTCCCCAAACAGCACCAGCAAAAAGGTGACCCCAGCCACTGTGATCAAGAAACTGATGAAGCGCCCCAAGCGGGCTACCTGTAGGGCATTTGGCGTAGTGAACCACCCCAGTATCGTGAGGGACCACTGCTCGAACGTACCCGGCAGCAGCAAGTTTTGCAGCACAAAATCCGACAGGATAACGATGGCAATATTGATAAAATTGTTGCTGATGAGGATGGTCGCCAGGAGCCGGCGGGGCTGTTCGGTAAGCTTCAGTATACGGACCCCATTGACAGACTCAGCAGCTTTTAACTCCTTGAAGTCCTCGTAGGTGAGCGAAAAATAGGCGACTTCTGAGCCCGAGATAAGGGCCGAACAACCTAAAAGCAACACGATAGCCAGCAGCCCCAATAGCAACTCCGGGCTGCTCACATCGAGCAGCAACGGAGCGGAAGCAAGATCAATCAATGAATCGCTATGGGGTTCGGGTTCCAAACAAAAGAATGGTTTTTAAAAGGCTAGCGCATCATGAGCAAAGGCCGAAATGCACAGTGGCTTAAAATGGCAGGTCGTCATCCGAGCTGCCGCTGTCACTTTCTTCTGCCGCCGGTGCCGTCTGCGCCGTCTCTTGTGGTTGAGCGGGCTGCTGCTGCCTAGGGGTGGAAGTCATCTCGTCTGATGCACTTGGGAAATAGCCACCTCCCCCACCGGAGCTCTTGTCCCTGCGGTTGACAATGCGGAAATAGTTGGCCACCACCTCCGTCGTACGCCGGTTGTTGCCGTCCTTGTCTTGCCAAGTACGGTGGGACAGCTTGCCCTCTACATATACTTGATCACCTTTGGTCAAGGTGTTTTCCGCACGCTCAGCCAAGGTGCGCCAGACGACCACATCGTGCCAATCGGTGATGGTTTGCCATTCTCCACTTTTGTCTTTGTAGTTCTCATTGGTGGCCACGGGAAACTTGGCGACGACAGCCCCGTTTTCCAGCCTTCTTACTTCCGGGTCTTTGCCCAAATTGCCGATGAGGATTACTCGGTTGACCATATATATTAACGGTTGTGCGTTTTTAAATTCTAAACCAAATTTAAATATAACGAATTGTCCTTTAAATACCAATCTATAATTTTTGGGAAAGCGAATTTACTTAAGTTTTTGCGCTCCACCCTGAGCAAGCCTTCCAAATCTGGCGCAGCGGCCTGCTCCGGAATGCGGATCTCCCAGAATACCGCCTGTATATACTGATGAGTCAGGGTTTGCTGCCGGGGTGGGGACACCTGCTCGATTTCGGCGGGCCGGCCGTCAGTCAAAGCTTTCCAAAACTCATGCTGCTTGAGCTCGGCGGGGCTGAGTTTCACCCGGCCAGCTTCCAGTAGGGGGAATTCATACAAGTTGCGCCAGATATCCTTTCCCACCCGCTTACGGATGTACACATGGTGCCCCTGATTAAGCAGCAAATAGTGGAAATAACGCCGCTTCTTGACCAGCTTTTTCTGTTTGACCGGCAGCGTATCTACCCGCTGCTGCTGAAACGCCACGCAGTGCTCCTGCAGCGGGCACTGCCCACAGAGCGGGGCTTTGGGCTTGCAGTGCACGGCGCCAAAGTCCATCATAGCTTGGTTGTGCTGCGAAGGACGCGCGGGGGCCGCCTCGATCAGCCGCTGCGCGAGTTGCGCGAACGCTTTCTTGCCCGCTGCCGTGTCAATAGGCGTATCCATCCCCCAAAAACGGGCGAGTATGCGGTAGACATTACCGTCCACCACCGCTGTGGGCAAATCATATGCAAAAGACGCAATGGCCGCCGCCGTGTAGGGCCCCACCCCCTTGAGGGCTAAAATATCTTCGTAGCGGGTAGGGAAGCGCCCTTCTAGCTCGTAGGCAATGTGTTGAGCCGCCGCATGCAGGTTGCGGGCGCGCGAATAGTAGCCTAAGCCCTCCCAAAGCTTCATCACTTCGTCCTCCTCGGCATCGGCTAACGCTTGCACTTCGGGGAAGCGTTCGCGAAAACGCTCAAAGTAAGGCATGCCCTGCTCTACCCGGGTTTGTTGCAGAATAATCTCGGATAGCCAGATCAAATAAGGGTCTTTTTCGCCCTTCCAGGGCAGCGGCCGGTGGTTTTGGGCAAACCAGGCCCGCAGGCCTTCCAAAAAAAGTGCGGTACGGTCTGTGGTCATATAAACAAAGGTAGAAAAGCTGCCGTAGGCTTACTGACTGCCCAGCCTATATTCTCAAATGCTGCTTTGACAGACGAGAGAACCGCAGCCCCTAAAACACACCCGGCACTGCCTGTTACCCAGGCAATGCCGAATAGAATAGTAAAACCATTAAATGAGAGGCTACCTAAGCAACCTCTTGGACTATGCTAGTTTTTATTGCTCCGCCCTGATCTTCTGACGCAAGTCATCCACACTGTCGTAGCGCTTGTTGATCACATCCTTCAGCTCCTTGCGGGCGAAGAAAATTCTGCTCTTTACCGTACCAAGTGGCAAATCCAGATGGTCGGCGATCTCTTGGTACTTGTAGCCTTGGTAGTGCATGAGGAAGGGGATTTTTGTACTGTCATCCAGCTCTTCGATCATGTGCTTTAACTCTTTCATCATGATGTTGGATTCCGCTTTGTTAGAAATCACCACACTACCAGAGTTGATGTAGTACATGTTGTCGGTCGAATCCATGATCGTATTCGCCTTGACCTTCTTGCGGTAGTTGTTGATGAAAATATTCTTCATAATCGTAAACAACCACGCTTTGAAATTAGTCCCAGGCCGGAACTTGTCGCGGTTCGTCAATGCGCGGAAAGCCGTTTCTTGGAACAGGTCTTTCGCGTCTTCTACATTTTTAGTGAGGTTGTAGGCGAAGGAATGTAGAAGGGTCGACATTTGATCAAACTTGGTATAAAACTCAGTGCTTGACATGGTAGTTGGACTTTGTTGTTGTTTAAGTTTTTCGACTGCTTCTCTTATCATGTTGAATCAAAGGTAAGCAATAGTTAAACAAAAAGCAATAATTCATACTCTGACAACCCTCTTCTTTACCGTTTTTTGAGGATGAATTCAAGAATTCATTTTTTAAACCCTTGAATAACAGTGTTTTATGTCCAAAATGTCGGCTTTTAGATTTTTTGTAATTTTCAAAAAAAAATGAAAGGTGTGTAACCTTGTGCAGGCTCCGAGGCGGGAAATCATACTTTTGTTCAACATTTCATACCCGCTAAGGACATACTAGCCCCCCTTTTTGCTTTTTTGTGGAAGCAAGCAGCCCGTTGTGTTCAACAAAATACCGTCTATTAACTCTGCGCGTTCTTCACCAGATAGAGCGCCACCAGACCGAATATGACGTTTGGCAACCATATACCCACAACTACGGGTATTACCCGGCCCGCAGCGAACACGACAGCAAAACGAGAGAAGAAAATGAAGAGCGCCCCAATGCCTACCCCTATGGCCAGGTGCAAGCCGATCCCCCCTCTGACTTTGCGGGCAGCAAGCGCCATGCCTATTATGGTGAGTATGAATATAGTGAACGGCTCAGCAGTACGCCGGTGGTACTCAATTTCGTACTTTTTGGTATTGCCTACGCCCCGCTGTTGCTGCAGTTCGATATATTCATCGATCTGTGCGCTCGTCATCATCATGTGCTGTTCCTTGTAATCTACGAAGTCCTCGGGCCGCAAGTTGACGGTCGTGTCCATATCTTCCCCGCGCCCGAGAATCAGCTCCTCTTGCATGCCATCAAAGGTGCGGATTTCGTAGTTGCGCAGTTTCCACCGGTCCGGCGGGCCAATCCACTCTGCCGTATTGGCTTTGAGCAAGTACACGAGCTTGCCGTCCTCGAAGCGCTCCATACGAAACTTGCGCGCCGTGCTGTCGCGCTTGCGGTAGTAGTTGATGTACACCTTAGTATTCGGTGCCACAAACATGTGCACATCCTTTGTCTTGCCCTTGTCGTTGTTGGTCCAGATGTAAGCGTGCTCCACGTCAAGGCGGGCTTTGTTGCCTAGCGGTATGAAGTAGTGGTTGCCGATCAGGTGCAGGCCGGCGATAAGGGCAGCGGCTATCAGGTAGGGCCGCATGAGCCGCCGGAAACTCACCCCGGCATTGAAAATGGATATGATCTCCGAGTTGTACGCCATGCGGGAGGTAAAGAAGATAACCGATATCAAGGTATACAGGGGCCATAGCAGCCCGGCGATGAACATGATAAACCCCGGGTAGTACTCCACGTAGATCTCGTACTTGGTGATATCGCTTTCAATGAATTTTTCTACCTTTTCACTGAAATCGATAATCACGGAAATCATGGTGAAGATGAGCACGGTAAAGAAGAACGTACTCAAAAACTTACTGATGATATAGCGGTCAAGCTTCTTGATCATGATATATGGTAACGCCAAAATGAACCGCAAAGATGGACCGCCTGCCCCACATTAACAAAACTACAACCGAGTTTGCACCGCTTTAACCATTTCTTCCTTCCACGGGCGGAACGTGCCCGCGGCAATGTGGCGGCGGGCCTCCCCGACTAGCCACAGGTAAAAGCTCAAATTATGCAAACTGGCGATCTGCCCGCCCAGCATCTCTTTGGAATGGATCAGGTGGCGCAGGTATGCCTTGGAATAGTGCTGGCTGGCAAAGCAGGGGTTGTGCTCATCGACCGGGCTAAAGTCTTCTTTCCACTTTGAATTCCGGATGTTGATGACCCCCTTGGCGGTGTACAACATCCCGTGGCGCGCGTTGCGGGTGGGCAGTACACAGTCAAACATATCTACGCCTAATGAGATGCACTCCAGCAGGTTTTCCGGGGTGCCTACGCCCATGAGGTAGCGGGGCTTGTCTTGCGGCAGTATCCCGCACACGAGCTCGGTAGTCTCGTACATGCTTTCCGCAGGCTCCCCGACGGACAAGCCCCCGATCGCATTGGCCGGGCGGTCAAAGCTTGCGATGGTTTCTGCCGATTGCTGCCGCAGGTCTTTGTAGGTACTTCCCTGCACAATGGGCATTAGGGTCTGTGCGTAACCGTAGTGCCCTTCCGTTTCATCAAAACGGCCGCAGCAGCGCTTCAACCACCGGTGGGTCAACGCCATAGAGTCTTTGGCATACGTGTAGTCGCAGGGGTACGGCGGGCATTCGTCAAACGCCATAATAATATCCCCCCCTATGCTGCGCTGAATGTCCACTGCCCGCTCCGGGCTGAAGAAATGCTTGGACCCGTCAATGTGCGACTGAAAAGTCACCCCTTCCTCTTTTATCTTGCGCCTAGCGCTCAGGGAATACACCTGATAGCCCCCGCTGTCGGTGAGGATCGGGCCTTGCCAGCTGTTGAAGGCATGCAAGCCCCCTGCTTTTTCCAGCACCTCCAGGCCAGGCCGCAGGTACAGGTGGTAAGTGTTGCCCAAAATAATTTTGGCCTGGATATCATCGCGCAATTCGCGTTGGTGTACGCCTTTGACGCTGCCGAGTGTGCCTACGGGCATGAAAATAGGCGTAGGTATCGTACCGTGGGCCGTCTCAATTACCCCAGCGCGAGCGCGGCTTGCTTCGTCGGTATGTTGCAGTGTAAATCTAAACAATAGATAATGCGTTTGTCAGGACCTGAGCCGGTGTTTGTCCAGTTTCAACAGCACGGCTATCATCAGCGTAAAACCCAGCAGGGACGACCCGCCTTTGCTGATGAGCGGCAAAGGTATGCCAATAATAGGCATCAACCCCATCGTCATACCAATATTGATAAAAAAGTGGACGAAGAGTATACCGACCACCCCGTAGGCATAGTAACGGTTGAAATCAACCCGCTGCCGCTCCGCCAAAATAGTCAGGCGGATCAACAAAAGCAGGAACAAGCCAATGACACCGAAAACGCCGACAAACCCCTGTTCTTCACCTATCGTACAGAAGATAAAGTCAGTGGATTGCTCCGGTACATAATTCAGCTTGGTCATATTGCCCTGCGTGAAACCTTTCCCAAACCAGTCGCCAGCGCCGATGGCTGTTTTCGATTGCTCCAAGTTGTACAACGACCCCCTTGCATCTGCCATTTTAGGCTGTAGCCAAACGTTGATCCGGTCTTGCTGATGGGGCTTTAGCACATTGTAAAAGGCGTAATTGGAAGCGTATACCAGGCCGCTGCCTAATAGCAAAAAAGCCAGCAGCAAATTGACCATCTGCCCGTGGCGCTGCTTGTAAGCTACCCAAGAAGCCGACAAGAACAAGAGACCCAGGCCTGCATCCACATACCAAGCATATCCTTCTCGTACCAGAAAAACACTCGCTGCAGCCAGCAGCACCATGCCAATGGCCCAATAGGTGCGGTAACGTTTGCTATACTGATAAGTCAGCCCCCCCAGCGACAACATGAGCATGACGACGTAGATGTTCTGAGGTTCGTAAACCAAAGCACTGAGCAGCAACGCAATGGACACCCCGCCAACGATAAAGTAGGACTGGGAAAGCCCCTCTCTATACAGCAAGATCAAAAAAGACAAGAACACCAAGGCCGAACCCGCATCCGGTTGTATGAGGATAAGCGCCATGGGCAAGGCCATTATGAGCAAGGCCGTGAGTTGAGACCGTACTTTGCGCAGGTCGGTATTATAGGTGTCCAAAAAAGCAGCCATCCCCAAGCAGGTCCCAAACTTGGCCAACTCCGAAGGCTGAAAGGACACCCCGCCGAAGGTAAACCAGGAAGTCGCCCCCTTTATATTAGTGCCCACGATGAGCACCAGCACCAGCAGTAGCAAAGAAAAAACGTAGATAGAATAGGCGAAGGTGCGCCAGAACTTCCAGTCAAACAGCATAACGAAGGTGAAAACGAAAAGGCTGATGACGACCCAGATAGCCTGCTTGCCCGCCGAAGTCCCCAGAAATCCTGACCAGCTGGCCTGCTCGAACGCTTCATAATTGACCGACAAGACCATCAGCCAGCCCACCACCACCAAACCGATAAACAGGCTGAAGGCCTGCCAGTCGATCCGTCGCAGAATCTGACTGTTCGTGATGCGCCGCCTTGCTCTCCTTGACCTTCTGCTCATGGCTTTTTCCTCCTCAATAATCTCCAATCAGCTCTTCTGGCCGGATTTTGTCATCTTTAACGAGATAGATGCCGGGATAGTCTTGCTCCAAAATAAACTTCAGCCGCATGGCTTCCAATTTGGTAGAGAACGCCCCGGCGCGCAGCTTGTAATACGGCTTGCTGTGCATCCAATCCACCGGGATATTCGGGTAGCGGTACTGAAAAGACTGTTTGACCGTCTCTAAACGGGAGCGATCGGCGGTAGCCAAAATCTGCACCCGCCACCCCGGTACGAATTTACGGGACTTGCTCAGCTCCGCAAAGCGCTCCATCATCTGCCCGATGGGCTCATCCTCTTCCACGTAAATATCTTGGGCGGATAACGGAAAGGCAAGGGCCGCAAGTAAAATGGCACCGAGCAAGTATCTGTGTTTTAGCATCTGCGTTGGCATTGGTGTATCAATAAACGAAGCCCGGTTTGCCGCGCGAAGACGGGCATCGGGGCCTGTATATCAAAGATAATAAATTATCTGGGGGTTGTTACGACACGATAGCAACACCAGCAGAACTGCCGATACGGTCTGCACCAGCCTGAAGGTACTGTTCGGCATCCCAGCGCGTCCGGATACCACCGGAGGCCTTAACCCTGGCTTTTCCACCCGCAAGCTCCTTCAGCAGGCGTACCGCTTCTAAGCTTGCCTTGCCATTGATGCCGGTAGAAGTTTTCAGGTAATCGGCTTTGGCTTGCAGGCAAAGCTCCACCAGTTTGCGGATTTCCGTTTCGTCCAGCAAGCTGGTCTCCAAGATGATTTTGATCTTTTTGCCCTTCAAGTGGGCTGCTGTCGTCATGCTGTCAATGTCATTGCTGACGTAATTCCACTGCCCCGACTTCACCGCGCAAAGGTTGACGACCGCGTCTATCTCTTCGGCGCCCTCGTCTATGGCCCGCTTGATCTCTTCCACCTTAGAGGGGGTAGAAGCGTACCCCATAGGAAAACCGATCACCGTGGAGACGCGCACGGACTGTTCGCGCAACAGGTGGGCAGCATGGCTGACAAAATAGGGCGGGATGCAGACTGCCGCAAAGCCATGCTGTGCCGCTTCTTTACAAAGTTCGTTGACATCACTCAGCGCGCAGTCTGGTCTCAGCAGGGTGTGGTCGATGTAACTGTTCAAATCCATTTGGGCCGTTAAGGGTTGATTGTTGGGCGCAATATATCACAATTTTTCCATATGGTCCCAGCTTTCTCACAAGGTGTTGACTAAGGAGTACATGACTGTGCTGTTAATGCTGAAGAGGCAACAAGGGTTAAAGTTTACAAGCCTCGCCACTAGCGGCCGTGGCAGTGCTTATACTTCTTCCCGCTGCCACAGGGGCAAGGTTCATTACGCCCTACCTTTTTCTCCGACCGGCGCACGGTCTCCGGCTTAGCCCGGCGGCGGCTCACCCCTTCGGCGGCAGCCCGCTGCGCGCGCTCTTCTGCAGAGCGGTTGGTTTTCACCTTGCTCATATCGGTACGTTGTTCACGGGCTTGTTCCAGCGTACGTCCGTCCGACATGATGAGGGTGCCGCGAGACAAGTAAGAGGTCACCTGCTCGTTGATTTCGAAGACGAGCTGCTCAAAAAGGTTGTAGGCCTCCATTTTGTAAACCACCAGCGGGTCCTTCTGCTCAAAGGAAGCCGCCTGCACCGACTCTTTCAATTCGTCCATAGAACGCAGGTGCTCTTTCCAGCGCTCGTCGATGATGGCCAGGGTGACCGCTTTCTCAATATCGCGGCGGATAGACGCGCCCTTGGTTTTCACTGCCGTTTCCAAATCGGCCGTCACGGCCATCGGCTTGGAACGGCCGTCGCTAAACGGAATGAGGATGCGCTGTATCTGATTCTTTTCCTCGTGTTTCTCGATGAAGAAGGGCATGACCGCATCCGTCACTTGGTTCATCTTGCGCTCGTAGTAGGCATCAAATTGCTCCCGGAACCGATTAATGACCTCCTCTTCCGGCCCTTCTTTAAAGTCGATGGCATCCATCTTAGGGTCAAGCCCCAACATCCCAAGCGAATCGCGGCGGAAGCTCTCAAAATCCCCTGATATACGATGCCCGGTCACGAGGTTCTCCACCAGGCCGGCAAACATGGTATTCAAGTCTACGGAAAGCCGTTCGCCATACAGCGCGTTGTTACGCTTCTTGTAAATAGCTTCCCGCTGTATATTCATCACGTCGTCGTACTCCAACAGCCGTTTGCGGATGCCAAAGTTGTTTTCTTCTACCTTCTTTTGGGCACGCTCAATCGACTTGCTCACCATAGAGTGTTGGATCACTTCGCCGTCCTCGTGGCCCATGCGGTCCATCAGCTTGGCAATACGCTCCGATTGGAAAAGGCGCATGAGGTTGTCCTCCAACGACACATAGAATTGCGAGCTACCCGGGTCGCCCTGTCGGCCAGCACGGCCGCGCAGCTGCCGGTCTACCCGCCGGGAATCGTGCCGCTCCGTACCGATAATGGCCAAACCGCCGGCTTTCTTCACTTCTTCGCCAATCTTAATGTCCGTACCCCGTCCTGCCATATTGGTGGCAATGGTGACGTTGCCCGGCTTGCCCGCTTCTGCCACAACCTCCGCCTCGCGCTGATGCTGCTTGGCGTTCAGCACGTTGTGCTTGATATTTTGCAGCTTGAGCATACGGCTCAGCTTCTCCGAGACATCCACCGAAGTCGTACCCACAAGTATGGGCCGCCCTTGCTCGGTCAGGTCTTGAATCTGGTCGATGACGGCATTAAACTTTTCCCGGGCGGTCTTGAAGACCAGGTCCTCGCGGTCGTCCCGGATAATAGGCTTGTTAGTAGGGATGACAACCACATCCAATTTGTAAATCTCCCATAGCTCGCTCGCCTCGGTTTCCGCCGTACCGGTCATACCCGAGAGTTTGTGGTACATGCGGAAGTAATTCTGCAGGGTAACCGTCGCGTAGGTCTGGGTGATGTCCCCCACTTTCACATTCTCTTTGGCCTCAATGGCCTGGTGCAAGCCATCGGAGTAGCGGCGGCCTTCCATCATACGGCCCGTCTGCTCATCCACGATATTGACTTGGCCATCCATGACAACGTACTCCTCATCCTTCTCGAACAAAGTGTAAGCTTTCAGCAACTGACTCATCGAGTGCAGGCGCTTGGACTTGATGGCAAAATCTTGGCTTAGCTCCGTTTTGGCCTCCTGCTTCTCCTCCTCGGAGAGCGCTTCGTTGCTGTCGATTTCCACCATAGAAGTGGCAATGTCTGGCATGACGAAGAAGTCCGGGTCGTCCGTGCCTTTGGAAAGATACTCAGCGCCGGCTTCGGTGAGCTCCACGTTGCGGTTCTTCTCGTCGATGGTGAAGTAAAGCGGCTCGTCCACAATGTGCATATTCTTGGACTGCTCCTGCATGTAGAAGTTTTCGGCCTTCTGCAGCGTCACCCGCACCCCATCTTCACTCAGGAATTTGATGAGCGGGCGGTAC
>JAAAOU010000213.1 GCA_009908745.1 Bacteroidota bacterium | reverse complement strand
GGGGTGATTTTTTGTTACTTTTGCATCAAGTCTTTGATCCCGACATTCATCGTCGGGAGCAAAAGTAATGTAAGAATTGCACCCGAGTAAAATCAAGCAGCCTAAGCACCACAGAAGCCAGCTATAAATAGGCTCGCCCAAGCCGGATATAGAGGAGGATGAATCGCAACTGTGCCCCATTTCAGATTAGGCCGTAGCCTAAATCCAGAATTGGATCCTCTACTGTAGTCAGCGACCCGCTGCCGGGCTACCGCACGATAAAGGTCCGGGCTTCCACCTGCCCCTCAACACCCAGCTTAAGCACATAGGTGCCGCTGTTGAGCCGTAGCGGAAGTTCTTCTACGTTCCAGCCCGTCGTTTGCCGGCCCAGCGGCTGATGGTACAGGCGCTGCCCTTGCATATTGAAGACTTGCACATAAGCATCGGCTGCTTTCGGCAGATCAAAGGTGACCCAAACAGGCCCGTCCGTCGGGTTAGGCGCTACCGTCAAATCGAATCCAGCCTCCGCAATCAGCTCGCGGGTAGAGGTAGGGGGCGCTTGAATGGGAAGTGTGGTGTACAAACGGTACTCGCCCGGCTCCAAGTCGACCATCATGCTGGGCGTCGTCACATTGATGCTGTCGCCGGTGAAGTACTCGTACCACCAGCCCGTTTCCGGGAAAACTTCCGAGACGCTATTGTCCTCTACCCCGAAATTGGCGATAGCCACCGCGTTCATATCTTCTCCGAACAACTGAATTTTTTTGCCGCTGCCTAAGAGGTCGTAATCAATATTATCCGTGTGGAAAACATCGTAAGACTGTGTCAGGTCGACGAGGGCGGCGGTGCGTTCGTAGAGGCGGCGGCGGGCGTTTTCCTCCAGGTAATCCCAGCGGATAGGCTTGGGGCCGGTGCGGCAGTCGGGGTTAACCGTGCCATCCTCGCAGTAATTGATGGAGAAGTCGTAGCCCAGCTCGCCAAACTGCCAGAGCATCTTCGGGCCGGGTATGGTGTAGAACATCACACTCGCGGCTTCTACCCGGGCCAGCGCGGTTTGCAGGTTCGTGACGTCGTAGTCTCCTTCTGAGTTGCCGTACAGCAGCGCCTCGTAGATTAAGCGCTCTTCGTCGTGGCTCTCCATGTAAGATACCAAGCCAGGTACTTCCCAGCCGCGGTTGAGGTAGGAAGCGCCCGCCAGATTGGAGTTGTAGCCCAAAACGGCTTCCTTGTACTGTGGCTGCATTTTGTTCCACAGCAGCATGCCCTCGCCGTACTCCGCCATTTCTTGCTCCTCCTGCCAGTCGGCAAAGTGCTCCATGATGACATACGCGCCGGGGGTGGTGTTCCATACTTCATCGGCGTAATCTTTCAGGATGACGAGGCGAGAGGGATCGTAGTTGCCCCAAGCGCCCACATCACCGTTGGCGTCCACTTGGGTAAAGCCTTTGGACAGGTCGAAGCGGAAACCATCCAGCCGGAACTCTTCCAGCCAGTAGCGTATGACCCGCTTGACGAACGCGCGTGTGGCGGGGCTCTCGTGGTTCATGTCGTAACCCACATTGAAGGGGTGCTTGGCAAATACATTCATCCAGGGGTTGTCTTCTGTGGGCCGGAAGTTGGCTTCGTCCCAGTACAACTGCGCCAGCGGGCTTTGGCTGAAGCCATGGTTGTAGACCACATCCACAATAACGGCAATGCCCCGCTGATGGCACTCATCCACCAAGCGCTTGAATTCGTAAATCGGGCCGTAGTACTTGTCCAATGCCATGTGGTAAGAGGGGTTGTAGCCCCAGCTGATGTTGCCTTCAAACTCATTGACGGGCATCAGCTCGATCGCATTGATACCCAGGTACTCCAAGTAGTCGAGCGTGTCAATCAGGTCGGTGTAGCTGTGGCTTTCCAGGAAGTCGCGCACCAGTAATTCGTACACCACCAGACGCTCCTGCGGGGGGCGCTCGTAGTTCTCCGTTTGCCAGTCGTATTCCGCTACCTGCGGGTCGACAAGCGAGACAATGCCGCGCGCACCCTCTGGGTAAGCGGGCAAGTCCGGGTATACCTCCTCGCCAATGAAAGGGTCGTTAAACTGATCGAGCACCACGGTACTGTAGGGGTCGGCTATGCGTGTTTCCCCGTCCACGAGGTATTGGAAAGTATGGGGCCCTTGCGGATCTAGACCTGGAATTTCAATCCACCAGTGGCCGTCTTCGGTGGGGCGCATCTGGTATTCTACTTCCGGGCGGTAGCTGTTGAAACTACCCAACACAAAAACATGCGCTTTGCCGGGGGCATAAAGGTTCAGGCGCAGCGTACCCTCGCTGAAGGTAATGCCGGGCTCCAGGCCGTCGGGTAAGTCGGCGGTGGCCAGGTCCAGGGGCACGGCGTAGACGAACTCGAATTCTTGGGTTTCCGTATCGGTGGAAGCGGTAATTTCTACGTTGTGCGTGCCCTGCCCGCCAGCGATCAGTTCGTACTCGAGCAGCGTGGTGGCAGAGACTTGCGTGAGTTCGTCCCCGTTGTCGGTCACCGTAAAATCAGCGGGCTCGGAAGTGACTACGCGGATGGGGATGGCTTCTCCGGGGCTGGCCACTAGCGCGTTGCTCGTCGGGCTCTGCAGTGCGGCCATAAAACCGCCGCCGGGCTGCGTGAGGTCCAAGAAGATATCGCTGCCGCCCTCGGCACGCCCTGTTGCAGTACCGGTTCCGTCGCGGAATACAAAGGACATTTGCTCTATCACGACATCAGAGGGGACGCCGAAGAATTCCCGCACAGAAGGCGAGTAGGTATATTGGTAGAGGTTGTCTTCCCCAGGGACGGGTTCCATGCGCCACTCCGGGTTGGCCTCGCCCCAAGTGGTGAATACGTATTGCCAATCGGAGGGGCTGCTGCTTTGCTCAGTGATCAAGCCGGCGTGCAGATAGACATCACAGCCGCAGTCCGCCAAGCCGCCGTTGCCTTGAGTGGCATCAAAAAATATAGTGACTTCGTCTTCTGCCGTGGGGAAAGCCGGGTCGCTGTATACGACTTGCGCCGACAGGCTGACGCTCACCAGCAGGGTAGAAAGGAGAATGGGTAATATTCGGTACATCAGTGCGTTTGTTTTGCGGTCAAAAAGTCCTTAAAATTAAGGAAAATTGACAGAAGAGGGGGCACTCCCGTGCCGCTTTGTTTTGGACAGTCCCCGACATCGGCAGGGGTATGGTGCTTTTGCTCCCCCTGTCCGGGTATTGTGCTATGTTTTTGTAGACACCGGTTTATGAACAGTCTCGCCAATCCGCCTCCCCCCATAGGCTGTACCCCAGCCAGTCTATGGGGGGAGGCTACTGAGGCAATACCCCCGCAGCCCGGCCTACCTGTAGAGTGGCTCTAGGCCATCCTACAGGTGGGGCGGAAAAGCAACGCACAGCAGCTCCACAGCTCCCTATTTCGCAAAAGGCAAGTAAGCCTATTGGGAT
>JAAAOU010000050.1 GCA_009908745.1 Bacteroidota bacterium | reverse complement strand
GTGCCCCTGCTGTGGGGCGGGTGTGACAAGCCACTCTTCAAGACCGACGAAGCCTCCATCGCACAGCCCGACGAGCTGCCGCCCATCACCACCACCGGAGAGGGCACCTTCGCCTGCAAAATCAATGGGGTGAACTGGCAGCGCTGTGGGGGCGGGTTCCTTCAGAGTAGTATCATCGGAGAGTGGCACCCGGTTTATAAGATTTTTCAGTTGACTGGTATGAGACGCAGCTGTGAGGGCTTTGATGATTCAGTTTATATCACTGCGGATGTAGATAGTGTTGGAAGATATAGCTTGTATCACGCATCATATAACGATAATAATCGATCATGCCAGAATGGGGCAACACCTTCCCGTTTGTTAGAAGGATTTGACAATTGGGTAGAAATCCTCAATCTGGACACCGAAGAATATATCGTCTCCGGCACCTTTCAGTGTACGGTGGTCGATGATAACTGCGGTGATACCATTTATATCACCGATGGCCGTTTCGACTACAAATGGGCCTATTAACTTGAATTCACCTGTTTCAAAATATTGTTTTTTTACACAAGAATTGTATTTTTAGGGCATTCAATCTCTGTACTATGCCCCAGAACCCTGCAATACACCAGCCTGACGACCGCTTCTTCCGACATGCTATGAGCAAGCCGGAGGTAGCAAAAAGGTACATTGAGCACTTCTACCCGGACATTGCCCGCATCACCGACCTCGGGAGCCTAAAGCTGGAGAGCAGCCTCAGCATTCAGCCCAATCTCAGAGAGTTCAAAGCCGATATCATCTACCGCTGCCGCCTCCAACATGAAGAGGAGCGGTATTTGTACTTTTGCCTGCTGCTTGAGCACAAATCACAGCCCGATAAATACGTGTCCGTACAGGTCGGGCTTTACATCATGGAGCTCATGCTCCGCTCCGTGAAGGAGGCGGGGCGGGAACTGGATCCGGTGCTCCCCATCATATTCTACAACGGAAAGGAAAAATGGGAGCCTGTGACGCTCGCGGAGCTTTTTGCCGGCCACCCGCAGCTTGATCTCTTGGAACCCTATATCCCCAATTTTCGTTTTGTATTCCAGGATGTCTCCCAGCTCAGTATAGAAGAGCTGCTGCAGCTTGACCTGAGTTTTTTCAGGAGCGCCATTATGGCCTTATCCTTCCGGCATCAGCCCTACTTGATTGTTAAGTATCTTAGGCTTATTTTTGAGGGGGCAGAGGGCAAAGCCAGCGTCAGCGCACTGACCCATTACATCCTCGGGGTAGCAGAACGCTCCGAAGAAGAATTCAAAGATATTATTGAAAATACGGATCTCGAAATAATACCAGATGTCATGAGCACACTAGAGCAAATACTGACCCGCGGCCGTAAAGAAGGCATGGAGAAAGGAATGGAGAAAGGCCTGGACAAAGGCGTGTACAAAAACCGCGTTTTCAACCTGCTTAAAACCGCTGTTCATTTTCCCGACTGGTCTGCTGCAAAATTAGCCGACTTCGCCGAGCTGCCAGAGGAAACCGTGCAGGAGTTCCTCGACATTACCGCAGAAGGCGACAGCGACAAACTGCTCGAACACGTGCGGGAAGGGCTGCTCGCTGATATCCCGCTCAGCGCAGAAGAAGCGGAGAAGCTGCAGGGGCTGGCGCAGCAGCTGGCGGGCGCTTAGCCTGGCAATGCTTTCCCTATGTTATCTCCCCCAGTTGACTTGTTTTCTTTGGGCCAACCCATCTTTTTGTTTTAAGCGTAATCAGTCCAATATAAATTGTTATATTGCAGGGCAAATATATCCCCTGCTCAAATTAGCGGTACGCTTCCTGGATCTGCCTGCTGAGGAATTATCTGACCTGGCTGAGTTAAAGCTTAAGGTCGTAGAGAGCATCCTTGAAGCCGCTGCAGGAGGAGACAACGATACGCTATTGAAATACCTGAAGGAGGAGCTGCTAGCCGACGTTCCTCTCGACGCAGCGGAGGAGGAAAAGCTGGCACAATTGTCGGAATATCTGGTGAGAAAAAAGAAATAAAGGCTGCTATTGATGGCGTCATTGCTGAGTTTTGCCCAGCGCCACTATCAATGCAAACACGCAGGTGAATACGGCAGCGCTTCCTGCGGAGTCTGGCTCCGATACCTTCGATTACCAAATTCTGCTCTACGCCTACCACAAGCTTAAACCGGACGCGGTCAGGACAGCGTAATGGATTTTCAGGCTCGGGTAACGCTTATCAGCGGTGAAGTGCTGGTCAGCAGGAGCAAAATGGCGGTGGTGCCAGATATAGGACCTGTTTCTCCAATTGATCCGGTTGACTATTGCGAGGCAGAAGAGTCGGAGCAAGCGAAGTAGCGGTATCTGCAATCCACTTTGATGGGTTTGGGGCGGTAGCATAAATATCGACGCCTACATCAACGCTCAGACCGATGACCCGCAGTACGCCAGGGCGAACCATTTCCAGCGCTCCGTGTCCACACTGGGCAAATGGTTTGACATTTGCTATACCTCGGACTTGGGGCAGCAAATACAGACCATACCTGCAAGGGGGAACTTTTGGGGCTCCGACAACGCCAACCCGGATGATGGGACGCTGCACTATGGCATTCACCACGCCAGCGCCTCTTGTGGCCCAGGCGGTTCGGAAGTGGGCTTGAACTTCAGCGACAAGGCAAGCCAAGCCCCTACCGGTTGCCCGTTCAAGCCAATTACGGACCAAGATCACTTCCCTCCGGTTATTGGCGACCTATGCGGTTTGCAAATAGGCGATCATGAGCTGCTAAGCGGAGCCATGGCCGATGCTTTGGCGGCCTATTTCCACAAGCTGGATATTGACGAGGCTACAGATGGGACACACCACCTTTTCAATACCGTGGCTGGCCTTTCCAATGGGGTGCGTGGCGAACTTGCCCAAGACTGCCGCCACCTGATTGACGTGGCCCGTATTTTCGCCAATATGGGAAGTAAACATGCGGCTATGATGGCACTGCCCCAGAGCAGCCCACCTTCCGGAGCCACAGGTGCCAGCCTACAGGTATACCCTAACCCTACTGATGAGCTGCTGAACCTTGAGTTGCCAGCTAGGACTTCCTACACCATCCGCGCTTATAGCCTGGACGGTAAGGAAATGCTGAGCGAGCTAGCTCCCGGAGGCAGCCATCAAATCGGGACAGGCTTATGGCCAGAGGGGCTGTACATCCTACAGGTTTTGGAGCTGTCCACTGGCGAAAAATGGGAAGAGAAAGTTGTGATACAGCGGTAGAATGAAATATTTATTGAAGTAATTACTGGCGGTTGTGTGGCTTTATGGCTTCTCAATCGCCAGTATTAAGCGTTCTGCAAACGCCTCCTCTGCCCGCCGTCCCGACAGCTGTCGGGAGCAGAGCGAAGGAGACCGATTTCCGATTTCCCCCTTCCAATTTCCGATTTCCCATTTCCCCCTTCCGATTTCCCACCCTG
>JAAAOU010000358.1 GCA_009908745.1 Bacteroidota bacterium | reverse complement strand
GTGGGAGGTTGGAAGTCGCCCGCCTTCGCTGAAGCTACTGCGGGCAGAGGAAGCTTGCCCTGAAGGCGGAACGACCGCAGGGAGTGGAGTCCTTCAGGGTTGGCTGACCGATCAGCAACTTTACAACTTTTTAACCTTACAACTTTTCAACTTTTCAACCTTACAACTTTTCAACCTTAGAACTTTTCAACCTTAGAACTTTTCAACTTTCTAACCTTACAACTTTTCAACTTTTCAACTTTCTAACCTTATAACTTTTCAACCTTATAACTTTTCAACTTTCTAACCTTACAACTTTTCAACTTTTCAACTTTCTAACCTTACAACTTTTCAACTTTTCACCGACCAGCTTAGAAACCTGCCACTTCCGAATTAAAAAAACTGCGCCCGGCGGTGTCGCCAAAGCGCAGCAGAAGAGATTCGTATTAAAAGGGAGTTCTTTAAGCTAGCGGTGCTATCTGGCCGGTTGCCGTTGTTGCTGCAGAATTTGCTCCAGCATTTCTGCCGTACTCGGTGTAGCCTCCACATCCAGTTCGTCAGTATCCGGCTGTACTGCTTTCACCCGCAGTTTAGGGTTGACGTATTGGTAGTGGGCTTCGTCGTATTCGTAGATAGACCAGCGCCCCCACTTGTATTCCAAGGCGGTTAGGCTTTCTACCCAGTCGCCCGAATTAAGGTAAGTCACCCGATGCCCGTTGACATCTTGGCTGCGCATCTGCGCGCGGTGGATGTGGCCGCAGACCACATAATCGTATTCGTTCTCCGCTGCTAGCTGCATAGCCGTGTCCTCAAAGTCGCCAATAAACTTGATGGCCTCTTTCACAGAAGATTTCACGCGCTTGGCAAACGACATCCGCGGTTTGCCCATTGCTTCCCGTAGCCGGTTGATAAAACGGTTGATCAGGATCAGCCAGTCGTAGCCTTTGCCCCCCAATTTGGAGATAAAAGGAGAGTACTTGATGAAAACATCAAAAATATCACCGTGGAAAATCCAGTACGTTTGGCCTTTCAGCTGCAACAGCAACTTGTCCCTGAGGTGGATATTGCCAGAGGAGAAATCCGAGTAACGACGCAGGGCATCATCGTGGTTACCCGTAATATAATACACTTTCGTCCCCTTAGAGGCCATCTTCAAAATACGCTGCAAGACCTGAATGTGCTCTTTGGGAAAGTAGCGCTTGCGAAATTGCCACATATCAATGAAGTCGCCATTCAAGATGAGCGTCTCTGTTTTGACACTCTTCAAGTATGCTAGCAGCTCTTTCGCATGGCAGCCGTAAGTCCCAAGGTGAACGTCAGAGATGATTACAATATCTAATTCCCGCTTCATAGGCCGATTCCGTGTGCTTTAACAATTTAATGCACACAAAATGCGGCTTAGATGTGAAGTAGGTGTAAAGATGAAATTATATGTAAATTAATTTGATGGGCAATTTTGCGTACCCCTACTCGGTGTCCGGAGTGTTTTCCCCCTTGCCGTTGTTTTCCGTTTCTTCTTCCACGGGGATGAATATACGGGTATAGTGTAGATTGGGGTTGTTATTGGTTTCTATTACTAAACGGTCTTGGCTGACTTCGGTAAGCTTACCGGGATGCCCCTCTTGGCTCAGGCTAATGGTAAGTTCTTCAGCGTTATTGCTCAACTTCCAGGTACCGCTAATAGGCGGGGCTGTAGGCGACTCTAATATTAATGTGCCGTCTTCCTGAAAGTCAAACACCAAGTATTGGTAAAGCATCATAGCCGCCTGTACATTAGCGACCCTCTGCTCAGAATAATTGCGGCGGCGTGCATCTTCAACGACCGCTTCCGTATCGTAGCGCCACTTGCCGATGATCTGCTGACGGACTTCCTCATAATTGCTGCAAGCGGACAGGACGATGGTGATGAGCGCAAACAACAACAAATTCTTTCTCATGGGATACTTATTGTTTTCATACGTCCGGTTACAAGTACCTCAAGGGTATACAATCGGACTGGGTTAAAAACGGTATTTTTTTAGGGACACAGACCGCGATTGCCGGATAGCCCAAGTAGGGGGCACATACCGTACAGCGGCGTACCATCAAATACAGAAAGCAAAAGTAGGGGCTACAACCGAAAGATGAAACTATTTTTAAGAAATAAAATGCGCCGCCCGGTCAAAACACCACTTTTTTGAGGCTTTTGCGGTACTCTCTCGGGCTGGAGCCGGTGATCTGTTTGAACTGTCTATTGAAGTGCGACAAGTTGTTGAAGCCGCTGTCTAAACTCACGCTGGCAATGGTTTGCGCCTCATCGCCCAGCAGCCGGCAAGCGTGGGCTATGCGGAACTCATTGACGAACTGGCTGAAGGTCTTGCGGGTCAGTTTTTTGAAGTAGCGGCAAAAAGCGGGGACCGTCATGCTTACCAATTGTGCCGCCCGGTCTAGGGTGACCTCGTCTTGAAAATTCCCCTGCACGTAGTTGTATATGATTTGCATCCGGTCTTGGTCTTGGGCATTGACTTCTACGGCAAACCCACTCGCATTCAACATTTCGTAATCGCTGGTCGTCGCCATATCCTGCAGGATGCTGAGCAAAGCCAGCAAGCGGTCAAAGTTGCCCATGTCCAACATACGCCGCAGCCGCTGCCCGACATCATGCTTCAGCCCGCCCCCAAAGGACAAACCTTGGCGGGAGCGTTGGAACAAGCGCGCTACCCCCTGCAGCTCTGGCTTACGGAGGAATTCTTCACCCAGAAAGTCCTCTTTCATCTGCACTACAATTTCTACATGCTCCTCAAACACTTCCTCCGTGAAACCAAAGTGCGGCAGGTTGGGGCCCAAAAAGATCAAATCGCCCTCCTCAAAATAAGAGATATGGTCCCCAATGTGGCGTTTGCCCCGCCCATTGGAAATGTATACGATCTCGTATTCAGGGTGGAAATGCCAGCTTGGCCGGTTGCAATCTTGCGACTCGTGAAAAGCACGCAGGGTGAACGAACTGCCAAACACTGGTTCTATCTTTTCCAGTATAGGTTTCATCCCAAAATGGTTTAAAGTGAGCTATTGTGCTGGAGGGGAGTGATTGGCGGACTGGTTAGGGCTGGAGCCAAGTCCCGCAGCGGTATCATTTGGTTACGGATTGGATACGCATAAAAAGTCGAAAAGTTCACTCCGGCATAGGTATCAATATCGTATTACTTTCAGCCAAAAGCATGGAAGAAATGGACATTCTTGCCCCTTACCTTTGCACTCAAGTTTCATACACTAACTATATGGTAAGCAATGATGGCGTCGGCCCCTGGGGCTGTCGTCATCATTCTTTTTCAAGCAACACTTTATGATTAAGACGATCAAAGCATTTGCCTTACACTGGCCAAGCCTGAGTGTGGGCTTCACATTTTTCAGCCTCAGCCTGTTATTCGGCAGCTGGCTCGGCCGGCTCCCGCAAGTACAAGCAGCTTTGCAGCTTACAGAAGGGCAATTGGGCCTGGCGCTGCTGGGCTTGCCGCTGGGTGCACTCTGCATCATGCCTTTTGCCTCTTGGCTATCGGCGCGCCTCAGCGGAGGGCAGGCCGTCCTTTATTCTTCCCTTTTCCTTTATGCCCTTTTCCCCTTGCCCACTTTTGCCCACGGCCCCTACGGCTTGTTTGCGGGCTTGTTTGCCATCGGGCTGGCCAATGGCTACATGAATATTGCGATGAATGCTGCCGCCGCCGCTGTGGAGCGCGCGTACCAGATGACCATCATGTCCATCTGCCACGGTATGTTCAGCCTAGGGGCGATGGTAGGGGCAGGCACCTCCGGGCTCATCGCTACCTCTGGCCTATCGCTTTCCCACCATTTGATACTAGTCGCACTGCTGCTAGTCGGCCTGCAGCTCTGGCTGAAGCCTGTCATCATGCGGCTGCCCAAGCACGAGTCGAAAGGCTCCGCTCTGGCACTGCCGCCGAAGGCACTGCTCGGGCTGGCATTTATCGGTTTCTGCATTATGATAGGGGAAGGCGCGATCGCTGACTGGGGCGCAATATTCTTACACAAAGAAGCTGGGGCTTCCACTGCTTTTGCCAGTTTAGGGTACGCGGGTTTCTCACTGTCGATGGCGGTAGGCCGGTTTGCGGGCGACAGTATCCGGCTCAAGCTAGGAAGCACACGGCCGATCGCGCTGGGCAGCTTGATGGGCGCGGCGGGAATCGCCCTAACCATCATCAGCGCGCACCCCGTTATCGGGATACTCGGCTTCACCATTGTGGGGCTAGGGTTTTCCACGGTAGTACCGCTGGTGTTCAGTGCCGCCGCAAATACTGAAGGCATAGATGTTTCGAATGGTATCGCCGCAGTAGCCAGCGCAGGCACCATTGGCTTTCTGATTGCGCCGCCCCTTATAGGCATGATCAGCGAGGCCTGGGGATTGTCATACGGAATGGGCTTTGTCGCCTTGCTGGCCCTTTCTGCGGCCGTGGTCCCCTTTACGAGGGGCCGGCGGGCCGTATCCTCGTAGGGACGAGTCTCCGTACTCCTTAGTGCTTGTTGGGACTTCACACTTCGGGCTGCTCTTGCCAAATTTTATCCTGCACTTCGTTATTCTTCAGTCACTTAGCTTTCCCGATAGCTATCGGGAGGCTCCTTCATCATGCCTCGTTCAGAATAAAATTTGTCGGCGTTCGCTCCAAAAGCGAATTCCCAACAAGCACTTAGTCTTGTTTATAACGGTGGGTAGGGTCGTCTACAGTGACGATATTCTCGTTGATTTTATCGTACTCCACCCGGCCGTCAAGCAAACGCACGATACGGTGGCAATGCTCCGCGATATCCGGCTCGTGGGTTACCAATATGACCGTATTGCCGCGGGCGTGGATGCGTTCGAATATGCCCATGATTTCGATAGAGGTCTTGGTATCAAGGTTGCCCGTTGGCTCGTCGGCCAGTATAATCGAGGGGTCGTTGACCAAAGCGCGGGCGATAGCCACCCGTTGCCGTTGGCCGCCGGACAGCTCGTTGGGCTTGTGGTCTACCCGGTCGCCCAGCCCCACTTCCGTCAGCACTTCGCGGGCACGTTCATGGCGCGCCGCTTTGTTGCGCCCAGCGTAGACCAAGGGCAATGCCACATTTTCCAAAGCAGAAAGGCGGGGCAGAAGATTGAAGGTCTGGAATACGAAACCGATCTCCTTGTTGCGGATTTCGGCCAACTCGTCATCCACCATAGTGCTCACGTTGGTGCCATTGAGCCAGTATTCGCCCTCCGAAGGCGTATCCAAACAGCCCAGCAAGTTCATAAGCGTAGACTTGCCAGAGCCCGAGGGCCCCATGAGCGCGATGAACTCGTTACGGGCTATACTGATATCCACTCCCCGCAGGGCATGGACCTTAGTAGGCCCCATAATATAGGTCTTCGTCAAGTCTTTTACGGAGATGATGTTATCCATGCTATTGTCCTTTCTTTTTAATCACTTTAGGCACCATGAAGTGCTCGCCGTCCTGCTGCGGGGCGTTGCGCAAAGCCTGCTCGCGCGGCAATTGCCCGGCTACCTGGTCAGGGCGCAGCGTATCCACTTCTTCGTTCACATACACCAACGGGGCTACGCCCTCGGTGTCCAAGGTATCAAGCTTGGCCACCATATCGAGTATTCGGTTCAGGTCGGTTTGCAGCTGTGCCTGTTCCTCATCGCTGAGTTGCAGACGTGCCAAATATTCCAAGTGTGAAATTAAGCGCTTATCTACTTTCATCGCATTATTTTAGATTGGCCGGCGGAATTCTTCGCTCAATGGCCAAAATTCCCGTTTGTTTCCTATTTTCGCGGAAACATACGAAATCAATGAGCGAAACGAGTCCTAAAACGCCACCAAATATAAAACATGTTGCCATAGCCGGGAACATCGGCGCTGGAAAAACGACCCTCTCGGAAAAGCTGGGCAAGCATTTCGGCTGGCACGTACACTACGAGTCGACCAACGAAAACCCTTACCTGAGCGATTTCTACGAAGACATGCAGCGTTGGTCCTTCAACCTGCAAATCCACTTCCTCAACAGCCGCTATCAACAGGTACTGAAGATATTGAGTGGCGACCGCACCGTGGTGCAGGACCGTACGATATACGAGGACGCCTATATTTTTGCGCCTAACTTGCACGATATGGGGCTAATGTCTACCCGCGACTTTGAGAATTACTTCCAGCTCTTCAAAACCATGTGCTCGCAGATTCAGCCGCCCGACCTGCTCATCTACCTGCGGGCCAGTATCCCCACCCTCGTTTCCCGCATTCAGGAGCGCGGCCGGGATTACGAAGGCAACATGAGCCTCGATTACCTCAAACGGCTGAACGAACGCTATGAAAATTGGATCGGTAACTACACGGACGGCAAGCTGCATATTATCAATGCCGACGAAGTGGACTTTATCCGCAACCCGGAGGACTTGGGAGAAGTCATCAATCAAGTCAGTGCGGAATTGCACGGCTTATTTTGACCAATTATTCTTACCTTTGCGCCCTGAATTTTAAAAAGCAATATTCCCATGGCTCTGAAGTGTGGTATCGTTGGCCTGCCCAACGTCGGAAAATCGACCTTATTCAATGCGCTGACCTCTGCCAAAGCACTGGCTGCGAATTACCCTTTTGCAACCAAGGACCCGAACGTCGGTATTATAACGGTGCCCGACAGCCGGCTAGACGAACTGGCCAAGCTGGTCAACCCTCAGAAAATACTGCCTACGACTATTGAAATCCTCGATATCGCTGGCTTGATCAAAGGGGCCAGCCAAGGGGAAGGCCTCGGCAACCAATTTTTAGCCAATATCCGGGAAGTGGACGCCATCATACACGTGGTGCGCTGCTTCGAAAATGGCAATGTCGTGCACGTAGACGGAGAGGTGGACCCCGTGCGCGATAAAGAGACGATCGACACGGAGCTGATGCTCAAAGACCTGGAGACGATTGAAAAGCGCCTTGAGCGGCTCAAGCGGCAAGCTAAAAGCGGCAACAAGGAAGACATCAAGCAGGTCGAAGTCGCCGAGCAGATCAAAGCCCATCTGGAAAGCTTCCAACCCGCCCGCACCCTATCGCTAGACGAAGCGGGCCAAGAGCTGATGGCGGATATGTTTTTGCTCACCGCCAAGCCCATCCTATACGTTTGCAACGTGGACGAGGAAGCCGTCAATGATGGCAATGAGCACACCGAGCGCTTCAAAGCGGCTGTAGCTGACGAACCGGCCGAAGTCATCCTTATCAGCGCGGGTATAGAAGCCGACATCGCCGAGTTGGAAACCATGGAAGAGCGCATGGAATTCCTCGAAGAAATGGGGCTGGAAGAACCGGGCGTCAACCGATTGATACGCGCCAGCTATAAATTGCTCAACCTCATCACCTACTTCACGGCGGGCGAGAAAGAAGTCCGGGCATGGACGATACAAAAAGGCTGGAAAGCCCCGCAGGCAGCCGGTGTCATCCACACAGATTTTGAGAAAGGCTTCATCCGTGCCGAGGTCATCAAATACGATGACTACATCGGATTGGGGTCGGAGCAGGCCGTCAAAGAGGCCGGCAAAATGGCGGTGGAAGGCAAAGAGTATGTGGTCACGGACGGCGATGTGATGAACTTCCGCTTTAATGTCTAAATACCATTACTTTATACTGTACAAGCCCTACGGCGTACTCAGCCAATTCACCCGCGAGCACCCTGGCCACCGGGTGCTTGGCGACTTGTACGACTTCCCCCGGGATGTCTACGCAGTTGGCCGGCTCGACAAAGACAGCGAAGGCTTGCTGCTGCTGACCAACGACAAAACGCTCAATCAGCGGCTGCTGGCCCCCCAGCAGGGGCACCAACGCACCTACTGGGCGCAGGTGGAAGGCGATATAGACGAAAACGCTTTACAGCAGTTGCGGCAAGGCGTTGACATTCGCATTAAGAAAAAAGACTACCACACCCGGCCGGCGAAAGCCCGCCGGCTATCCGCCGCCCCTGACCTGCCCGAGCGCGACCCGCCCATACGCTACCGAAAGAATGTACCAGAAAGTTGGCTGGAGCTGCAACTGACCGAAGGCAAAAACCGGCAAGTCCGCCGTATGTGCGCCGCGGTCGGTTTCCCCGTCCTCAGGCTGGTACGCGTGGCTATAGGGCAACTGACGCTCGGTGGCCTGAAAACTGGGGAAGTCAAAGCTTTGCCGCGAAAGCTGGTTTTCCAGCAGTTAGGCCTTGTGCTATAAGGTCTCCCCGTAAAGCCCTTCTTTGGGCTGTAAATTGCCAGTAATGATGCGGATCATGTCTAGTAACGTCCACAGGCCGCAACAGCCCAAAGTGAGTAGTTGTATAATGCCAATCCCGTAGTACCCCAGGTACATACGGTGTATACCCATCCACCCTACCATTATGCAGAGTATCAAGGCCACAAGTTGGTCTTTATCGGTTTCAATAACGGGCTGCCGTATGGCCTTCTTTACTTGGCGTTGTGCGGCCCGCAGCGCAATAGCCCCTTTCAACCCCAGCCGCTCACCGGTCATTTCCCGGACGTCCCGCGGGCGCAGCTCTAAAAAGTCTTCAATAGTCATGCTAGACAGGCCCAGTTGTTGGGTGTTTTCCGTTACAAGGCCAGTCGCCACTTTGGCCTCCTTGCTGATGGCCGCAGCGGAAAGCTTGTAAGGGGCCAAAGCCAATAAGCACAGGATGAGACATAAAGGTGTAAATGTTTTCATAGCAGAAATATGTATTTTAGTGCGAAAAATGAGAGCAACAGCAAGAGGCCAAACGCCCCGTCCTTGCCATCTTCGGCATCAAAATAAGAACCTAGGAACTGACGAGCAAGAAGCAGCTTTACATTTAACTTATTGTTATGCAGAAATAGGCTTATTAACAATCCGAAAACATACTAGCCCCATAGCCCGTTCTAGATGTTGTAAATTTAAACCGCTATATGGCACTTAACAAACGACCGGGAAACAACTCCCGCAAACCTAACACTCCCCAAAAAGGGAAACCTGGAAATTCCACGCCATGGATACTCTACCTTTTCCTAGCACTCGTGCTGGGTCAGGCGCTATTTTATTTTAACAGCAGTTCCGCCGAGGAAATTTCCTGGACCCGCTTCCAGCAAGAGATGTTGGGTAGCGGCGATATTGACCGCATCACGGTCGTCAATGACAAAAAAGCCGAGGTTCACCTACGGCGCAATGCATTCGGAAAAGGCAAGTACAGCGAGATTGACTCTACGTCCGCCGGCCCTCATTATGTGCTCAACATTGGGTCCGTCGAGAACTTCTCCAACGCGATCAGCGATGCCCAAAAAGATCGCGAGGACTTGCCTCCCATCGAGGTGTCCTATGAATCGCGTACCGACTGGACGGGCACTATACTGTCCTGGATGCTGCCCATCCTGATCATCGTGGCCATCTGGATATTCATCATGCGCCGCATGCGCCCTGGCGGCATGGGTGGCGGTGGCGGCAACATTTTTGACATTGGCAAATCCAAAGCCAAGCTCTTCGAAAAAGGGCAAAGCGATGTGAACTTCAAAGATGTAGCAGGCTTGGAAGAAGTCAAAGTGGAAGTCAAAGAGGTCGTCGACTTTCTCAAAAACCCCGATAAATATACCAAGCTGGGGGCCAAAATCCCCAAGGGCGTCCTGCTGGTTGGCCCTCCCGGTACCGGTAAGACGCTGCTAGCCAAAGCGGTAGCCGGCGAAGCGGAAGTGCCGTTCTACTCCATTTCCGGCTCCGAGTTCGTCGAGATGTTCGTCGGCGTGGGGGCTTCCCGTGTCCGCGACTTGTTCAACAAAGCCAAGGAGAATTCCCCGAGTATCATCTTTATAGACGAAATCGACGCGGTGGGCCGTTCGCGCGGCAAAAACGCGGCAATGCAATCGAACGACGAGCGCGAAAACACCCTCAACCAGATCCTTACGGAAATGGATGGCTTTGGCACCAATACCGGCGTGATCGTCATGGCGGCCACCAACCGTGGGGATGTGCTGGACCGCGCCCTGCTGCGCCCCGGCCGTTTTGACCGGCAGATATACTTGGAGCTGCCCACCCAAAAAGAACGCCGGGCGATCCTTGACGTGCACACCAAGCCGCTGAAGCTTTCGGGCGACATCAACCTTGACACGCTCGCCGCCCAAACACCTGGCTTCTCCGGTGCCGATATTGCCAACGTCTGTAATGAAGCAGCACTTATCGCGGCGCGGCGCGGCAAAGAGCAAATAGAAATGGTCGACTTTTACGATGCTACCGACCGGATTATCGCCGGGTTGGAGAAAAAAAGCAAAATCATTTCTAACCAGGAGAAAAAAGTTATCGCCCACCACGAGGCCGGCCACGCTACCGCCAGCTGGTTCCTCAAACACGCCGACCGCCTGCTGAAAGTCTCGGTCGTGCCACGGGGCAAATCCCTGGGTGCTGCCTGGTATATGCCACAGGAGCATGTGATTTACAATACCGACCAGTTTATGGACCGTATCTGCACGGCGCTGGGCGGCCGGGCAGCGGAAGAAATTATCTTTGGCAAGGTATCCTCCGGCGCGCTGGACGACCTGGAAAAGGTCACCAAGCAAGCCTATACCATGGTCGCTTACTACGGCCTCAATAAAAAGTTGGGCAATATCAGCTACTACGACAGCACCGGGCAGTACGAACAGTCCCTGCAAAAGCCCTACAGCGAAGCCACCGCGCAAATGATAGACGAGGAGGTCCACAAACTGGTAGAGTCGGCCTACCAACGTACCGTTGAATTGCTACGGGAGCACCGGGACAAGCTGGAACAACTGGCTGAGCTGCTGCTGGAAAAAGAAGTGGCGATGAAGGATGACCTAGAAGCCATTTTCGGCAAGCGTCCTGAGGAAGTGGAAGCGTAAATTACTATTTTTGGCCGATGGAGCAGCACACCCTATTTGAGCTGAACGAATACATCCGCCAAGTTTTGGCACTCAACCTGCCCGATGCCCTTTGGGTCAGCTGTGAGCTTTCGCAAGTCAGCCGGTCCAAGGGGCATTACTATTTGAGCTTAGTAGAAAAAGGGGAAGCCGATGAGGCAATATGCGCCCGTGCCGAAGGGATCATTTGGCGCAAGCAGTACCTCAAACTACAACGCAAGCTCGGCCGCGACCTGCCCCAGCTCCTGCAAGCTGGCACGCAGCTGCTGCTCCAAGTCCGCGTCGATTTCCACGAACGGTACGGCTACAAACTGTTGGTAGAAGACATTGATCTGTCTTATACGCTAGGGCAAATGGAGTTGCAAAGGCGCGAAACCCTCGCGCGCTTGCAAGCCGCACAGTTGCTAGGCAAGAACGGCGAGCAGCCCCTCTCAGCCGTGCCGCAGCGCCTTGCCATCATCAGCGCGGAGCAGGCAGCTGGCTTGCAAGATTTTTTGCGGCAGCTCGAGCAAAACGAGTACGGCTACGCTTTCCAAACCCGGCTTTTCCCAGCTGCTATGCAGGGGGAGCGCACCCGCCCGGAGATCATAAAGCAATTGCAGTCCATAGCGCAGGCAACCAGGGGCTACGATGCCGTCGTCGTCATACGCGGGGGCGGGGCGCGGCTCGACCTGGCTACTTTTGACGATTTTGAGCTTTGCCAAGCCGTAGCAGAGTGCCCGTTGCCGGTACTAGTGGGTATCGGCCATGAGGTCGATGATGTTTTGCTCGACCAAGTAGCGCATACCGCCTTGAAAACGCCCACTGCGGCCGCCGAGTTTCTCATCAGCCGGGCTATGCAATTCGAGGCTGGCTTGCTGCAAGCCGGGCAACGCATCAGCCAGTTGGCGCAGCAGCAGATCAAGCGGGCCGACTTGCATTTAGAACGCATTAGCCAACAACTGCGGCTACTCCCTCAGCAACATCTACGGCGGGAGGCAGAGCGGTTGAAGGTGCTGCAGCAACAGTTGCCACCAGCGCTGCGCTCCAAACTCCGACAGGAAGAACAAAAACTGCAGCAATTCGACCAGCTTTTACAGCTGCTCCGCCCGGAAGCTACGCTTGCCCGTGGCTACAGCTTAACGATAAAAGACGGAAAGATTATCAACTCCCGCTCTCAGGTGAAAGCTGGCGATCGTATCACCACCCGCCTCAAAGATGGCGACCTAAACAGCGAAGTACTATGAATATGACCTACGAAGAAGCCTTGCAGGAACTGCAGCAGATTATCGCGCAATTGCAGGAAGACCAAATCAGTATCGACGAGCTGTCCCGGCAGTCCAAGCGTGCCGCCGAGCTTATTGAGTACTGCCGCGCCAAACTTCGCGAGACGGAGGCAGAGGTGGGTGGGCTTTTTGAAGCTTAGGAGGGTTACCCAGCTTCTTTTTGGGAAAACCCGTCTATGAGGGTTTTCGTAGGTGGGCTACCTAGCGGGGTCTACTTGTTGGAAACGATAAGCCAGGGAGAGCGTCAATTCATCAAGCTGCAAAAGCACTAAGGGCTAGGCATTTACGGCCCAGCCCTTGTGACAAGTTTTACATACCGGTTACAACGTCACCCCACCGTCCACATTCAGCACGGCACCGTTGACGAAGGCCGCCTCATCGGAGGCAAGAAAAAGGTAAGCGGAAGCAATTTCCTCCGGTTCTCCCAAACGTGGGATAGGGGTCTTGTCCTCTAGCATTTTGATCACCTTCTCCGGGATGCTGCGCACCATTTCGGTGCCGATGAAGCCGGGGGCTACCGCATTGGCGGTGATGCCTTTGCGGCCGAATTCTTTTGCCCATACCTTGGTCATGCCGATGACGCCCGCCTTGGTCGCTACGTAGTTGGTCTGCCCGAAATTACCGTTATGGGCCACTACGGAGGCTGCGCTGAGGATACGACCATAGCCCCGCTCTAGCATATAAGGCAATACCGCTTTAGTACAGTAAAATACGCCGGTGAGGTTGACATCGATCACCTGCTGCCACTGCTCAGCGGTCATTTTCTTCATCGTCGCGTCCTTGGTGATGCCCGCGTTGTTGACGATAATATCAATTTGCCCAAATTCGTCTGCCACTGCTTTGGCAGCCGCTTCGCAGGCCGCCATATCGGTGGTATTGACGGCGTAGAACTTAGCGCCTATGGCCTCGGCGGTTGCCTTGCCTTTGTCCTCTACGATATCCCAGATGGCTACTTTGGCCCCTTCCGCTACGAAGCGTTCCGCAGTGGCCCGCCCAATTCCGCTAGCGCCACCCGTGATGATGGCTACTTTGTCTTTCAGTCGACTCATGTAATGGTAATTGTTTTTATGGTGGTTTGTATGTTATTTTGGAGTTGTCCAAAAGTAACGATTCCCCCCACCCGCAAAAACGGTCAGCCGACCCTAGATGCCTTGACCTAAGGTCAATATCTAGGATTTTTGCTTTTTAAATGACAGTCAATCAGATTTTTAAGCCCATAAAATCACCCCCCCGACTAATGAATAGCGTTTGCAGTGTTCGGTTTTTTTCCCGAACTTTACATATAGACATATAAATATTTAAATCCAACAACAGCACCCGTCTGGGCTAGAGCGCCCGCTTTGAGGGTGCCAAAAAATCAGGACATTATGAAAAGCGTTTACATCGCCTCCGCCGTACGCACACCGCTGGGCAGCTTCGGGGGTGTTTTTGCCAATATCCCCGCCACACAATTAGGCGCCACGGCCATCAAGGGCGCGCTGGAAAAAGCAGGCGTCAGCGCCGAGCAGGTGGAAGAAGTATTTATGGGCAACGTCTGTTCCGCCAACCTCGGGCAGGCGCCTGCCCGCCAAGCCGCCATCTACGCGGGCATCCCCAACACCGTGCCCTGCACCACCGTCAACAAGGTTTGTTCCTCCGGCGCCAAGTCTATCATGTTTGCCGCTCAAAGCATCGCCCTCGGCCATCAGGACATCATCGTGGCGGGCGGCATGGAAAACATGAGCGCTATACCTTACTATGTGCCTAAAGCCCGCTACGGCCACAAATACGGCCATGGGCAGATCGTGGACGGGCTGCTGAAAGACGGCTTGACGGACGCCTACGACAACAACGCGATGGGGGTTTGTGCCGACAAGACCGCCGAGAAGCACGGCATCAGCCGGGAGGAGCAGGACGAGTTCGCCATGCTTTCCTACAAGCGCTCTGCCGAATCTACTTCCTCCGGGGCCTTCGGGCAGGAGATCGTGCCGGTAGAGGTGCCACAGCGCAAGGGCGACCCGGTATCCGTGACGGAGGACGAGGAGTTCAAACGCGTGAAATTCGAAAAGGTCCCCAAACTGCGCCCGGTCTTCACCAAAGAAGGCACGGTAACCGCTGCCAACGCTTCTACTATCAACGATGGTGCCACGGCACTTGTGCTGGTCAGCGAGGACAAACTCAAGGAACTAGGGCTTACCCCATTGGCCCGCATCGTCTCCTACGCCGATGCCGCGCACGAACCGGAATGGTTTACCACCGCCCCTACCAAGGCGGCCCCACTAGCCCTCAAACGCGCTGGCCTCGGCATGGGCGATATCGACTACTTTGAAGTCAACGAAGCTTTTGCCGTGGTGACCTTGGCATTCAATAAGGTATTGGATGTCGACGTCGACAAAGTCAACGTCTTTGGCGGGGCGGTCTCTATCGGCCATCCGCTGGGCGCTAGCGGTGCCCGCATTATCACGACGCTGAACAACGTACTGCAGCAAAAAGAAGCGAAGTACGGCTTGGCGGCTATATGCAACGGCGGCGGCGGAGCGTCTTCCATTATCATAGAGCGTGTATAGACCTACTGTTACCGACAATATGGAGCTGCCGGGTGTGAACTTTGGCAGCTCTTTTTTTTGTAAAAACAGAATGACACCGTGCAGCCGCAATTATTAGTGACAACAAAAAAATCGTCTACCCTCCTTTTTAAGCCCATTAAGTACTCACTATCAGATATTTATAAAATCAAATACCCCAACAGACACCTTTCAGTCAACCCTATACATATAAAAACCCCTATTGATTCCTCTCCGGCTTGCCCTTACCTTTATACCAACAATTGAAAACAATCTAACTCTTTAATCAAAATCTGAAAGATCATGGCTTCCACAAAATCATATTACGACCAGATCCTGGAAAACCAGACCAAGCTGTTCAACGCAATGTCTGACTACACCAACGCCGTCATGGAAATGATGATGCCTTCTAAGGACACGGCCGACAAAGCGGGCGAAATGCTGAACGACTACTTCACCAAGGTCAACGAGATGGCCGAGGGCATGGCTTCCAAAGAAAAAATGGAGCATTACCAGAAAGACTTTTGGACCGCCTTCACCGAAGACTATACCAAGAGCATGGAGCTTTCCATGGACCTCTACAAGAAGTCTACTGAATACATGAAAGACATGTGGGCCACCAACCCGGTAGAGACACAGCAAGAGCGCACCAAGAAGCTGACGGAGCTGTACCAGAACTCCATGAAGGCGATGTATGACACAACTACGGCTAACACCCAAGTTGTACGCGAGTACTTCGCCTAAGACACCACAAGCAGCGGGGGGTGAAAAGTTGCCCCCGCATTTTTCAATATTCTTTTTAACGCTCAGCGTTCGTTGGCCACTAGTAGCCCAACCGGATTAGAACAAACCAGCTTACGCTTATAAAATGCACCAAAGGCATATATCATGAGCAATCAATTCGAAAACATCGTCGAGGGGCAAAAGAAAATCATGGACTTTTGGTCCAACCTCTCCCAGCAGATGACCAGCTCCTTCAAGCCCAAAAGCGACCCCGCCGAGGCTGGCCAGGAACTGATGCAGGACTGGTACAACAAACAACAAGCTTTCTTCCAGGAAGCGATGAAAACCGACCCGCAGCAAGCCCTCGAGAAGGCACCAGAGCACCTCAAGCAGTACATGGAGCTGCAGTCGGAGTTCACCCAAAAGTGGGCGGAATATTTTAAGGAAAACGCCGGCAAAATGGGCATGCAATTCCCCGCTATGGAGGGCTTCACCGGCTATACCAACCCTACTCAATACTTCCAAGACGGCATGGGCCACTGGCGCAAGTGGATGGAAGACGGCAATAAGTGGCTGAACGAGCAGGTGCTGGAGAAGATGCCCTTCAACATGCGCCCGCACTACACCAACTACCTCGATACGTACAACTTCATGTCCCGCTACTGGGAGCCGATGCAGCGCCTCATCAAAAATGGCCTGTACGATGCCAATATGGTGGAACAGTATTTCAGTGCCGACGCGTACCAGAAGCTGATCAACCAGATGATGGGCTTCCGCCCGGTCGGCAACACCAGCGATGTTGTGGATAATGTCAACAAGTGGTTTGAAAAGTACATGAATGTTGCCAAGGGGCAGGGCCAAGACTGGAGCTCGGTGAGCGAGGTTTGGAAAAACAAGATGGACGAGTACATGTCAACCGGCAAAGTGCCGTTCTTTGAAATGGCTTCCGAACTCAACCAACGGCTGCAGGACCAACTGGCGCCTTTTAACAATATCGCTTCTCAGGGCCGTCAGACCGAGATCAGCAAGCTGATGCAGGATATTCAGTTCCAGTACATTGCCTTCATCCTGAAGTCTGCCGAAATGCAGACCAAGGTATACGAGGCGGGTCAGTTTGCACTTCCGGATACCGTCCGCGATTTCTCGGAGCAGTACAAGAAAGAGCAAGAGATGCCCGATTTCCAAGCCTTTTTCCAGCACTATGTCAATACGCTGGAAGAAGCCCTGCTGGACATCCTGCATTCTGCCGAGTATTCTCAGCTGCAGAGCGAAGTCTCTGCCCTCGGCACACAGATGAACCACCAAAGCAAACGCCTAGCGGAACTGATGTACGCTGACATGCCTTTCTTGACCCACAGTGAGGCCGACGACATCGCGAAGGAGACGAGCACCCTGCGTAGAAAAGTGCGCAGCTTGGAGCAACGCCTGGCAGAATTGGAAAAAGGCATGCTGCTAGGCGGCAAGCCGGCGGTGGAAAAAACCGCTACCGCGGAGAGCGGCGGCTCAAAAAAAAAGCTGATGGATAAGATTGGCCCTGCTGCCGCTGCCGATGCCGACGACTTGAAGAAAATCAAAGGCGTAGGCCCCAAACTGGAAAAAATGTTGAACGAACTAGGTATCTACACCTACAAGCAAATCAGCAAAATGGGGCCAGCGGAGTACGACATGATCGACGAACTGCTCGGCGCATTCCAAGGCCGTGCTAAGCGCGACAACTGGGCGAAGCAAGCTAAGCAAATGATCTAAAACGGCGTCCGCCCCTGCCTCTTGCGCTGCGAGAGGCAGGCAACGCCCATCGCAAACCAAATCACGAATCAGGACAAACCAACAAAATGACCACCAATAACAATCCGAACATCAGCGACCAAATACTGGAACAAGTAGATACCGTATCCGATGCTATGCGCAATATAGGCGGCGTACAGGACGTAGATATCGCCACGGCGCCACGCGAGATCGTATGGGAAGACGGCAAAGTCAAGCTCTACCATTTTAGCCAAGAAGAGCCAGCCGTTGCCAAGACGCCGGTGCTTGTTGCCTACGCCCTCGTCAACCGCTGGGAGATGATGGACCTGCAGCCCAACCGCAGCTTTATCCGCAAGCTGATCAGCGAAGGCATGGACGTATACTTGATCGACTGGGGCTACCCCACCAAAGTCGACCGTTACAAAACCATGGAAGATTATATCCTGGGCAACCTCAACGATGCCGTCGACTTCATCCGTGGGGAACACAACCTCGACAAGATCAACCTGCTGGGCGTCTGCCAAGGCGGCACGTTCAGCCTGATGTACTCGTCGCTCTTCCCGGAAAAGATCAAAAACTTGGTGACGCTGGTAACGCCCGTAGATTTCGACAACGAAGAGGGCTTGCTTTTCAAGTGGGCTAAGGACATGGACGTGGACGCGATTGTCGACGGTTTTGGCGGCATCATCCCGGGAGACTTCCTAAACACCGGCTTTGACCTGCTCAAACCCATGAACAAGACCCGCAAGTATATGGCGCTGCCGCAGACCATGGCCGACAAAGGCCGGCTGATGAACTTCCTGCGCATGGAGCACTGGGTAGCCGACAGCCCCGCACAAGCCGGCGAAACGTACCGCCGCTTCATCAAGGATATGTATCAGCACAACAAGCTGATCAAGGGGGAATTTGAGCTAGGCGGCCGCAAGGTCGACTTGAAAAAGATCAAGATGCCCGCACTGACGATCTACGCAAAGGGCGACCATATCGTGCCGCCGGCCACCACCAAGCCGATCAACGACCTCATTGGCTCAAAGGACAAAGAGCTAATGGAGTTCCCCGGTGGCCACATCGGCGTGTTCGTGGGTGGCCGCTCGCAGAAGCTGCTGACGCCGGCGGTTGCGGAGTGGCTTAAGGAAAGAGATTAGGGAAGTCGGAAGTCGGAGATAGGAAATCGGAGGGCGGAGGGCGGAAATGGGAAATCGGAGGGCGGAAATGGGAAATCGGAAGTACTTCCCACTTCCCACTTCCGAATTCCAACTTCCCACTTCCCACTTCCCACTTCCAAATTCCGAATTCCCACTTCAAAAAATTTATCTGGTAATACCTGGTTTTAATTTGGTTAGGGCTGAGCTGGCTGCGGGCGACCGTGGTCAGCTCTTTTCCTTTGGCTACAGCCGTTCCAGCATTTGTTCTACCCACCGCAGCCGTTTTTCCTGCCCCATTGGGCCCATAGCTAGCAGGCTTTGCCGGTAGGCTTCCAGCTCTTTACGGACGGTCTCGGTGTTGCCGAGGCGGTTGTGCAGTATGGCGCGTTCCATGTATAGCTCAGGGGGAAT
>JAAAOU010000363.1 GCA_009908745.1 Bacteroidota bacterium | reverse complement strand
GGCGTTGAGGTGTGGTTGCGCTTCGATCTGCGAGAGGTAGTACTCGACTAGCTGCTCGCAGTTGAGCTCGTGCGCCTCGATGGCGGTGCGGATTTGGGTGAGGGAAGTGAAGCGGGGCATACGATCTTGCTATTTAAGGATGATATTCCATTGTTTTTTGTCGGGGGCTTGGCCGCCTTGCCGTACGCTGTAGTGTCTTTTTTTGCTGCCTATCATCAACGCTACCCCTATACCAGTAGCTGCAAGGCTGTAGCCCGCCACGCGTAAATAGCGGTCGCCATTGAACCCGCCTTCCTGGTATTTAACACTCACAAGGGGCGCGGCGATTAAGGCACTGAACGCACTTATCGTTGTAATAAACGCACCTAGGTTGTTGGTATCCTCGGCCCCTGCTTTGCGGTAAGTGAGCGCATTGACATCCGCCACCTTGACGTTCATCTGTTGGCCTTCTGAAAGGTTGCCGTAAAACACTTCATCCTCCTTTTGCATGCCATTTTTGAATACGTAACGCTTGCGTTCTTCTTCGGGCAATATACGTATCAAGCCTTTCTGAGGAGCAGCCAGCGTCCCTTTCAAATAGCGGGAACTGCAATCGGTAATGTCGGAAGAAGAATGATCAAGGTACAACTCTACGTCTCCTCCTTCGGAAAGGGTCACAGTTCGGCCGGTTACCGCGTTTTCCAGCACTACCCCTTGGGCGATTCCCCCTTGCCAACTCATCATTAGCAGTACAGGTATCAAGAAACGTATCATGGTGCATCTATTTTAATTGTTCAATAATCTGCTCAAGACGCAGGCTCTCCTGCTGCCCGGTAGCCATATTTTTCAACCCCAGTTCCCCGCTTTCCATCTCGCGGTCACCGACCAGCACCACATACGGCACGCCGCGGTTATCGGCGTACTTCATCTGCTTATTCAGCCGCTTCTTCGGATCGGGGTAGAGTTCTGCATTGATGCCGGCCGCCCGTACTTGCTGCAGGGCCTTGAAGGCGTAGCGGTGCGACTTATCGTCAAAGGCGATAAAGAGCAGCTGCAGGGTGTTGGCTTTGTCCTCCGGAAACAGCTTGAGCTCCTCCATGACGTCGTAGATGCGCTCGGCGCCAAAGGAGATGCCCACACCGGAGCCATTTTGTTTCATGCCAAAGACTTCCGTCAAATCGGCGTAGCGGCCGCCGCCGCCGATGCTGCCCATCTTTACTTTTTCTTGCCCTTCAACGGTAGTGTCCACGGCGACTTCGAAGATGCAGCCGGTGTAGTAATTCAGGCCGCGGGCTAGGGTAATGTCGAAGCGGATATCATTGTGCGTGTCGCCCAGGCTGAGGTAGTCGAAAACTTGCTCCAGTTCCTCCACGCCTTGTTTGCCGATATCGCTGTCGACCAATACACCCTTCAGCCCTGATAGATCCTGTATGCCCAGCATTTGCTCCACTTTTTCGATCGCCTCCTCGGTAAGACCACGGCCGGCCAATTCCTTTTTCACCCCGTCCATGCCGATTTTGTCGAGCTTGTCAATGGCCATGGTCATGCTCAGGAAGTGTTCAGGGATGCCGGCGGCTTCGGCCATGCCAGCCAATACTTTACGGTTGTTGATTTTCACCACCACCTTGAGGCCCAGCTTGGTAAACACCTCGTCGTAGATTTGCGCCAACTCCGCCTCTAATGCCAAGGAGTCGGAGCCTACCGCATCCACATCGCACTGGTAAAATTCTTGGTAGCGCCCCTTCTGCGGCCGGTCGGCCCGCCAAACGGGCTGTATTTGGTAGCGCTTGAAAGGGAAGGGGATGTCATTTTGGTGCATGACGACGAAGCGTGCGAAAGGTACCGTCAAGTCGTAGCGCAGGCCCCGCTTGGAGATGGAAGGCACTAGGGCGGAAGAGTCGCGGTTTTTCAAGGCATCTTCATCCGCTTTGGACAGAAAGTCGCCATTATTGAGCACTTTAAAGAGCAGCTGATCGCCCTCCTCGCCGTACTTGCCGGTGAGGGTCTTGAGGTCTTCCATTGCGGGTGTCTCTATGGGCTGGTAGCCGTAGCGGACGAATACCTCGCGGATGCGGTCGAAGATAAAATTGCGTTTCAGTACTTCCTCGGGGCCGAAATCGCGGGTGCCTTTTGGGATGCTTGGTCTCATGCTGTGTGGTGTTTACTTAGACTTGTCAAGTTTCGGAAACTTGGCAAGTCTTGAAATGTGGCAAGTCTTATAAACTACATCGTCGCTGCAAATTGCTTTAGGAAGCGCACGTCGTTCTCGAAGAACAGGCGGATATCGCCGATGTCGTACAAACGGAGCGCCTGCCGTTCAATGCCCATGCCGAAGGCAAAGCCAGTATACTTGTCGGAATCAATGCCGCAGTTGTCGAGCACAGCCGGGTCGACCATGCCGCAGCCGAGGATTTCCAGCCAGCCGGTGCCTTTGGTCAGGCGGTAGTCTTTCTCGGTTTCCGTACCCAGGTACACATCCATTTCGGCGCTGGGCTCCGTGAAGGGGAAGTAGGAGGGGCGCAGGCGGATTTTGGCGTCCGGCCCGAACATCTCGCGGGCAAAGTACAGCAGGGTTTGCTTGAGGTCAGCAAAAGAGACGTTTTCGTCCACGTACAGGCCCTCTACTTGGTGAAACTGACAGTGGGAGCGGGCGGAGACGGTCTCATTGCGGTACACACGGCCGGGCGCGATGATACGGATGGGCGGCTGGCTGTTCTTCATCACCCGGGCCTGCACGGAGGAGGTGTGGGTGCGCAGTAGCATCTCCATGCTGTCCTGCAGGTAGAAAGTGTCTTGCATGTCGCGCGCGGGGTGGTCCTCCGGCGTGTTCATGGCGGTGAAATTGTGCCAGTCGTCTTCGATCTCCCGGTCGTCCGCCACGATAAAGCCGATGCGCTCGAAGATGCGGATGATGCGGTTCATGGTAACGGCAATGGGGTGGCGCGAGCCCAGCTCCAGCGGTTCTCCCGGGGCGGTGAGGTCCAGGTCCTGCCCGGCGGCCTCTTCGGCGGCGATTTCCAACTGGTCTTTCAAACCCGCGTACTTGGCCTCAGCGGCTTCTTTTACGGCATTGACCCGCTGGCCATACTCTTTTTTCTGCTCGTTGGGGATGTTGCGGATTTCGCCAAACAGCCCCTTGATCACGTTCTTGGAGCCGAGGTACTTGATGCGGAATTGCTCAAGCTCGTCTAGGTTGCTGGGCTGCTCGGCATCAATAGCCGCCTTCATTTCGTCTACCTTGCTGAAGGTCTCTGCTGACATAGCGCTTCTTGTTTTTTAAGAAGCCCAAAGGTAAGGATTTTGTGGTAGAGTGGTAGGGCTGGGGGGGTATTAGCATTGAGAAGAAACGCAGAGTGATACAGAAAGCAAATGAAAAGAGAGGAGTGCCTTTCTCAGAACACTCCCCTCTCTTGCCTTATGACAATTATTCCTCGTAGGGAATGGTGCGTATCAAGTCGACGGGCTCTATGACTTCATCCTC
>JAAAOU010000051.1 GCA_009908745.1 Bacteroidota bacterium | reverse complement strand
TCCATATAGCGCTTTTCAAAGAAATTCGCTTCCTGGACAAATGGTGTTTTGAACTTTAACCCGGGCTCGGTCACGGCATCACCGATTGGCCGGCCAAACTGGGTGATCACAACCTGTTGCGTCTCGTCTACGATGTAAATGCTTTGAGACAGGACGACAATTCCGGCAATAATAAGGGCTGTAATTAGTACTAATTTGTTTCTTTTATTCATTGTCTTTTTTTGCAATACTTCAATTATCAGATGGATTAATTCAACTCCTTTTTCAGCAGCGGAATCATGTTATTCCCATTCTCGGAAGTAATGATTTTGTTGCCGAGCTTGGGCAACACCTCCTGCAGGGTTTCGAGATAAATTCTTTTCTTCGTTACTACAGGGGCTTTAATGTACTCACTGTAAAGAGCGTTAAATCTGGCCGCTTCTCCCTCTGCATTATTGACGCGCTGGGTAGCGTACCCCTCCGCTTGTTGTATGGTTTCCTGCGCCTGCCCCCTGGCCCTGGGGATGACCTTGTTGTATTCTGATTTCGCCTCGTTGATCAGGGTTTCTCTTTCCTGTTGCGCCTCATTTACCGCATTAAAGGCCTGCTTGACAGACTCCGGGGGGTTAATGTCCTGAAGCACCACCTGAGCAATCTGAACCCCTAGTGAGTATTCTTTGACCCTATTCTGTAGCTGAACCTTCACTTCATTGGCAATTTCTGCCCTTCCGACTGTGAGCACTTCATTAACGGTCCGGTCCCCCACAATCTGCCGGGTAATCGCCTCGGAAAGGTCGCGCAGGGTGTTATCGGGGTCGCGTACCTCGAACAGGTAGTTGTAAGGGTTGCTTACGCGGTATTGTACCACCCACTGCACGTTGGCGAGGTTGAGGTCGCCAGTCAACATGATGGCTTCGTCTTCTGTGACCGAACCCGTACGGCTGTACTGCGTCCTGATCCCAGCCTGCTCTGTACGGAAGCCGAATTCCTGCTTTTTTTGCCTTTCCACCGGCACTTTGTAAATCTTTTCGACAAAGGGTATTTTCATCTTCAGCCCCGGGGAAACCGTCCGGACATGTTTCCCAAAGCGCGTCACCACCCCCGCCTCTTCTGTACCTACCTGGAAAAATGCGCCAAGTCCAATGATTATAAGCACTGCTACGACAACTACCGCTTTATAATACTTCTGTATGAGGTGCTGTATCTGGCTTATATCGATATTTTGATTCTCCATAGTTGTTTTTGAGTTTGCAATTTTTCAAAATACGACTAATAAAGTGGTTAAACGATGAATCCGTGTCATATTTTCAATACTGTGGCTATCAAGTGCAAGCCAGGAGTAGTTTGTCAAAGCTTTGTTATAAGCTTAACAGCACTACCACAAGGTTTACAGGCGATATCTGCGGGCAAAAGGGTAAAGCTTAGGTTGTTAAGTATTTAGTGCCCTGACGCGCTAGTCGCCCTCTTTACTCCCAAAGCCCAGGTTGTCGTAAAGTCAGGGTTCCCCTTGAGCTGGCTGATCAAGGTACACAGTAGGTTGACCGGAACGCATGGTCCATGATTTACCACAGCCGGGACGTGCTGGTCCTGCATATCCTGGTTATTGGCTTCACCGCTGCAATCAATATGTAGTCCCTGCGCAACAAAACCAGCAAGGCGACTGGGTTGATTTTTTTGTCTTTTTTCCCGTTAGAGCAGTTTTGGCAGCGCTTGCGTATGGCCCCAACTGACTTGTCGACAATCGTACTGCTCGAAAATGATCGCGCCTACACAAAAAGTACAGCCGTTCTGAAAATTGCCCGTCGACTGGTATGGCCCTGGCGCATTGCTGCTTTCGCGCTTGTCATCCCTGCAGCCTGGCGAGATCAGGTCTATCAGTCGGTGGCCCGCAACCGTTACGGCTGGTTTGGGCAACAAACCAGCTGTCCTGTGCCAACGGATGGAATGGCAGAGCGTTTTTTGTAGAACGGAAGTTTACAGCCCGCCAGTTACCTCAATTCCACCTCATCAATCAAATTCAAAGTGTCGGGATTGTACACCTTCATGGTTATTTGCTCGCCCGATACGTAAAAGAGGCAGAGCGCATTCTCTACGCTAAAGGATTGAGTGAAAGCACTCCACGGCAGCACTTCCTGCCCGTAGTAAGGCGCGCCTGCCGCCCCGTTGTTGATTTGATAAATCGGGCGGGAAAAACGCAGCTTTTCATGCGGGTAGCCGTCCGGGTAGATAGGCACTTCAGGGGTGAGTTTGAGCCAGTTGTAGTTGTGCTCGTCGCCGGTGAGGATGCCCACCACCTTTTGGCTTTCATTGGCCAGTATATCCAGGTATTCATCCCGCCGTTCTATAATCCCTTTGTCCACCGGTTTGCCCGCTACGTAAGGCCGTTTGCTGTTGTCGCCGTGGTACCACATATCGTCTTTGCTATGCCCGCCGTTCGGGAATGCAGGCGTGTGCTGCGTGACGAAAATGTGGTCAATGTCCCGGTCGTTTTCCAGTTGGCGGATGGTTTGGCGCAGCCATTCCAGTTGGTTGTCCATGATGTACCCGTGCAGGCCGCCACTGGTAGCCGTCTGTTTGCTTATGGACGGCGCAAACCAGTAATTGCTGTTCAGCACTACCATAGCGACGTTGCCATGGGTGTAGTAGAACACATTTTCCTTGTAGGAAGGAAAATCGGCCTGTTCCAAATCCGGGTCATACTTGTTGTTGTCCTCGCTTTCCGGGCCATTTTCGGGGTTGACAAAAGCTTCCGCAAAAACGACCTCTGCCGATTGGGTTTCGTAGGGGAAACCGTCAATAAAAGCCCCCCGCTTGCCATTCTCATCTCTAAAGACGATGCCCAGGACTTCGTGGTTGCCCATGCCGATGTAAAAAGGCATGTAGTGCCAAAACGGCTCAATTGACTTTTTCCAGTTGAAGTACTCCAGGTGCTGCGCTTCTTTGCTGCTCAGGTAGCCGTTGATCATATCACCGGTGAACTGCATGAAATGGGCCCCCTTCTCATAAGCCAGGGCTGCCATTTTCTTCATGATGTAGGCGTTGGCCCCCTTGAAGAAGTGGTCAATGTCGGCAAGATACCAGCTGGCGGCTACACGCTATCGCTTTACCAAGCTGATGGAGTGCGCAGGATGGTACGCCGCATCGTGAAGATGTAGCGGGCTATTCTCTGGTCTACTCCGGCGTTTGCTGTCGGAGGGCAAGCAAACCAAGGGACAGCATGCGGCGGTAAGGACACCATGCAATAGCATCGTAGCCACTCTGTGGAAGAAGCAGAAGGCGTTGCCACTGACGGCAGCGTCTTCGCTTTCCCTGTTCGGCGTGTGGCAGGCATCAATCAAACGATAACATTTACTACCCTACAGCCTTCACCACCCGCTGCCCCCTCCTTCCAACGCTTGCAGGTAGCTGAGGGTCTGCCCTTGAAACATAGATAAGTCGTGCCCCCATAATCCGCTGTCAGCAAGTATATCGTTCACCATAGAA
>JAAAOU010000475.1 GCA_009908745.1 Bacteroidota bacterium | reverse complement strand
AGCAGCGCCGTGTACCTACCAGCATAGCATGCCGTGTATGCGCGAACAGCGAACAGCGAGCCGCCAGTAGCCAGCCGCGAGCGGCACCGTGCACCTGCCAGCATAGCATGCCGTGTATGCGCGAACAGCGAGTAGCGAATAGCGAGCAGCGAGCCGTGAACCGCGAACCGCAAGCAGCAAGCCACCTACTAACCACCCCCATTTCCTGGCTTTATTTTTGCAAAGAGATTCGAAATACCACTGGCAGGCATACTCAAAAAAAGGTGCGCCCCTTAGCGTAGTCACGGCTAAAGGGCGCACGAATTGATTCCCCCTTACCTAGGCGATGCAAGACCGCCTTTGGTAAACGAGCAATTTTTAATTTGCTCACTGCAAAGGTAGGGTGATAAACTTATATATCTAACCCCATCTTCATGTGGTGTTAATTGCTGCCCAGGATCAATGGCAGGCCATCGCCGCCGCTACCGCCGACAACAACAACTTTGGAGTTCTCGGAGTTGGCGAGTTGCAGCGTTGCTTCGATACCTTTGTCCTGCAGGATTTTGTCGGTCAAGCTGGCGCTGAGGATGCGGTTGGACTCCGCTTTGGCCTCTGCCTCAATGATCTTCCGCTCCGCTTCCTTGCGTTCCTGTTGTAGGATGTAGTCGTACTTCAGGGCTTTCTGCTCGGCTTCGATTTTGGTCTCGATAGCGGTCCGCACTTTATCCGGCAGCTCAATATTGCGGATGAGCGTGGCACGTAAATCAATAGCGTTCTTTTTTAAGCTATTTTTCAAGTCTTCCTGAATAAGGCTTTGTACTTCATTACGCTTGGTGGAGTACAATTCCTCGGGAGAGAACTGGCCGATGACTTCTCGTACGGAAGAGCGGACTTCTGGCCGCACGAGGCTTTCGATGAAGCGCGGGCCAAATCTTTCGTGCAGGTCGCCGATCTTTTGATATTCAGGGTTGACACGCACGGTAACATCCAAGCGGATATTCAAGCCATTGCTCGATAGCACCAACATGTCTTCATCGATCTGCTTCTCGCGGATGTCGTAGACGTACATGATGTTCCACGGGGCGATCACGTGGAAGCCGGGGTTGTAGATGTTCTCTTTTTCCAGGCCGCCGCCGAACCGCTTGAACAGTACGCCGCGCTCGCCGGACTCGATAGTCAGGAAGGTAGCATTAGAAAAGGTCAGTATAGCGATTAGGGCTACAAAGACAATAATGCCGTAGGTAATTAACTTGCTTTGACTCATATTGTAATAGATTGCTTTTTTTGAAAAAGTAGACCGGATATAGATCAGGATATACTCTTAATTGCCAAAATAACAATATTTTTCAACAGGCGGTTTTGATTGCTTTACAGACTAAAGAGTTATTTGGACAAACGGGCGATTTCTACCGAGTACGGGGATATATTATTAGACTGAAGCGCGGCGCCGAGCGCAAAAGTAAGGCTTAGTGCTTGTTGGGAGCAACCTTTACGTTGCGAATCAGCGCTTTATGAACCGTGGCCTTCGGGTTTTACAGTCATTTCGATTTTTACTGGTAAATTATCTCCAAACAAGCATTTAGGCCAACCGCTTCTTCCGCGTTTTGTTACAATACCTAAATTAAAGCATTCATGAAACAAGTATTCTTTTTTGCCATAATAGCGGCTCTGGTATGGGCCTGCGGCAACAGTAGCGGCACGGATGCCGCATCGGGAAGCAACGCCGGCCAAGACCGGAACGGAGCCGAGACCGTGGCGGTCGTTGAAAAGGCCGACGGGGAAGCCCTTTACAAAACCTACTGCGTCACCTGCCACGGCCTGTACGGCGACATGGGGGCGAGCGGCGCTTACAACCTGCAGGAATCCAAGCTCAGTTTGGAGGAACGCATTGCCGTGATCACTAACGGCCGCAAAGCCATGACCGCTTTTGAGTCGTTGCTCGACAAGAAAGAAATCAAGGCGGTTGCCAAATACACGATGAAGCTCAGCGAGGAATGATGCAGGGCCGCAAGGTGGTACTGGGCTTGATGTCTGGCAGTTCGCTGGACGGGCTGGACCTGGCGGTAGCCGCATTTGAGCCCTTATCGGGCCAGCAAGCGGCGGAAGCGTTGCGGTGGGAGTACCTAGAGGGCCGCAGCTTCCCTTTCGGTGACGAATGGCGGGCGAGGCTGGCTGCTTTGCCGTCGGCTTCAGTAAAAGACTTAGCGGTAGCTGATGCGGCTTTTGGTCGGTGGATGGGGCAACAGGTTCAGGCCTTCCTGCAACGTACTGGCTGGCCTGTCGACGCGATCGCCTCGCACGGGCATACCGTCTGGCACGACCCACAGCAGGGCGTCAGCTTGCAGATCGGCAGCGGGGCGGCTATTGCGGTGCAGACTGGCTTGCTTACCATCGACAATTTCCGGATGCAGGATGTGCAACTGGGCGGTCAGGGGGCACCGCTGGCCCCGATAGCCGATCAACTGCTATTCCCTGAATTCGATTTGCTGCTCAATATAGGCGGGATTGCCAATCTCAGTGCCCGTTGCGAAAATGGGTACGTGGCCTTCGATTGCACGGGGGCCAATCAGGTGCTTGACGCGCTGGCCCGGCAGCTCGGCTTGCCGTACGACGAAGGGGGCGCGCTGGCGGCTTCGGGCCGTTTGTTGCCGGACTTGCTGGCGGAAGCTCTGGCATTGCCTTACCACAAAGCCCCTTATCCCAAATCATTGGGCAACGACTGGGTGCAGGAACAACTGCTGCCGCTCTACTTGTCTGCCGAAGGCAAAGTCGCCGACAAACTGCACACCGCCTGCTGGCAGATAGCACGCAGCGTCGCGGATAGTGTATCGGCCATACAAGTACGGGAAGCAATGCCCGGCGGCCCTTACCGCATGATGGCCAGTGGTGGCGGTGCTTTGAACACCTTTTTGCTCGACTGCATCCGTACGGAGTGTGAAAAAATTTGTTCCTTAGCCGTCGAATTGCCACCCCGGGCGATCATCGATTATAAAGAAGCAGTACTCATGGCCTTGATGGGCGCCCTGCGGCTCTGGGGGCAGCCCAATGTCTTGCCTTCCGTTACGGGCGCGCGGCGGGCGGTGTGCGCCGGGGCCGTGCACCATGGAAAGCTATAGAAAAAGCCCAAGCCCGTAAATACGAAATATGGATAAGGACACCCCAATTTTAGTCACCGGAGCCACGGGCTTCATCGGTTCTCACTTGCTGCGGCAGTTGCTGGCCGCTGGTTACACGCGGGTCCGGGCCTTGCACCGTCCGGGCAGCAGCAGGCAGTTGGTTGCCGATATTGAAGACCGGGTAGAATGGGCAGCGGGCGATGTGCTGGATATTTTTTCTTTAGAAAAGGCGATGGCCGGTCAGGCGGTGGTGTTCCATTGCGCGGCTATTGTGTCCTTCGACCCCAATGCTGCCAAGGCTATGCAGCGGGTGAATGTGGAGGGTACCGCCAATATGGTCAATACCGCCCTGCAGCAAGACGACCCGCCCCACTTTAT
>JAAAOU010000052.1 GCA_009908745.1 Bacteroidota bacterium | reverse complement strand
GAACTACCTGAAATTGGACCGCGCCGCTACCCAAACGCTCATCAAAGAAAACCCGCACCGCTTTGACCTGATTATCCCGCGCGGGGGCGAGCGGCTGATCGCTTTCGTGCGGGAGCACAGCAATATCCCGGTCATTGTGAGCGGCCGGGGCAATAACTTCCTGTACGTGGGCGCGTCAGCGGATTACGACATGGCACTGTCCATCATCAAAAATGGCAAGAGCCGCATTAGCGTGTGCAACGCATTGGACAAGGTCCTCATCGACCGCGGATGGCCGGGCTTGAAGGGTAAACTGGAACGCTTGGTCACTGAACTGTTGCAGGCCGGGCTGGAAGTCATCGCTGATCAAGAAGGTTGGGTTGGTAAAAATGACGCCCTGCAGGCGGTGCCGGAAGCCATGCTTTACGAAGAATTCTTGTCCCACCGCATTGTACTCAAAGTCGTAGACGGCATGGAGGCCGGCATGGCGCTCATCAACCAATACAGCGGCGGGCACAGTGCCACGATTGTCACCGAAGATACGGGGCAAGCCAAGGCCTTTATGGCAGAAGTTGACTGTGCCGCCGTTTACCACAATGCCTCTACGCGCTTCACCGACGGCGGGCAGCTGGGGATGGGCGCGGAGATGGCCATCAGCACCCAAAAGCTGCACGCCCGGGGGCCGATCAGCGTTGGGCAGCTGATCTCCAATAAATGGATGGTGTACGGTAATGGCCAGATTCGCTAGCCTAAAAAAAGAGTAACCAAGCTATGCAGCAAAAGCAAAAAATGGTCATCAAGGTCGGCACTTCCACGCTGACCAATGGGAGCAACCGCATTTCCTACGCCACCATCGAAAATTTGGCTCGGCAGGTCCTATCCGTCCGGGAGGACTACGATATTATTTTGGTCTCCTCCGGCGCTATCGCTACCGCCCGGCAGTTTGGGGAAGTGCATCAGATTAGCACGGCGCAGATTGAGTCCAAGCAGGCGTTGGCGGCTATCGGGCAGCCGAAGCTCATCCGTATTTTTGATGAAGTATTCGGAAGTCTTGGGCTGCAAGTCGCGCAGTGCTTGCTTACTTACCGCGATTTTGATAACGAGACGGCTAAGGAAAATGTCAAAAATACCCTGCATAAGCTCCTGGAGTTCGGCTACATCCCTATCATCAACGAGAATGATACCGTCGCCGTAGACGAGATTGTCTTTGGCGATAACGATAAGCTCTCTGCTTACGTCGCTATCATCAGCGAAGCTGATTTGCTGATGCTGGTTACGGATATCGACGGTATCTACACCCAAAACCCGCATTTGCACCCGGAGGCTGAGCTGGTCGAGCGGGTTTCTGATACCGATTCGGTTAAGGCTTTCATCGATGAGCGTGACAATGGGCTGGGTACCGGCGGTATGACGTCCAAGGTTTATGCGGCGGAGCTGTGCCTGCGGCACGGGCTGGAGATGCGGATTGTGAATGGGAAGCAGCCGGGGTTTATTGTGGGGGCTTTGGCGGGGGCTTTTCGGCATACTCGGTTTTTGGGGGGGTGAGGGGGGGCTTTTTTTGCATGCTCTTACGAGCATGCTAACGGGGTGTCGTTCCTACGGAACTTTGCTTTTGGGGTGTTGTTCTTGCGGGACTTTGCCTTTGGGGTTTCGTTCCTACGGAACTTAACGGCTAAATCATTAGCAACTTAGTCCGGGAGGGACGGCAGCTTTTTCCGACAATCGTTGTATTTTTGAAAAGCCATCCTATTTTCACTAAAAACTAAACCCCCATGCCTAACACTTTTTCTAAAATCTACATTCACCACGTCAGCGCCGTGAAGTACCGGCAGGCGTTGATATTGCCATCGTTTGAGGAAGAGCTTTACAAGTATATCGTAGGCATCATTAAGAATCTCGGTCAGACGCCCCTCCAAGTCAATGGCATGCCCGACCACATTCATATCGCTGCCCGGCTGCGGCCGGCTATGGCGCCGGCAACATTTGTGCAGAAAGTCAAAGCCAATTCCTCTAAGTGGATCAACGATCAAGGTTTTCTGCCTCAGGAGTTCAATTGGCAAACCGGTGGCGGTACTTTTTCGGTGAGCCGGACGCATGTGGATGCGCTGCGCCTTTATATCAAAAACCAAAAGGCGCATCATGCGAAGAAGTCTTTCCGGAAGGAATATATTGATATTCTGAGGAGGAATGAGATTGAGCCGGATCCAGCGTATTTGCCGGACTTTTTTGAGGATTGATCGCACGCTCTTACGAACGTGCGGAAGCCATGCCGTTCCTACGGAACTTGATATGTATATAATTCCGGCACTAAGTCCCAGAGGGACGATAAACCATTCCGACAATCGCCAAATTGTTGAAAGACAATAAGCGCTGTAACCAGTCCTGTAAGGACAGCATCATCCAAAATATTGAAAATAGCCCTATATTCCCCCAATACAAACAAAAGCTATGCCCCAGTACTTACCCAATACCTACCGCCACCCCCTCCCCAACGGCTTGTACTACGATATGATACGGGTACGCCCGGGCGTGTTTGTAATGGGAAGTGAGGAGGAGGAGGCTGATAGCGATGAAAAGCCAGAGCATTTGGTGCGTATTACCCAAGACTACTACATCGGTGTCTACCCAGTAACGCAGGCGTTTTGGAAAGCGGTGATGAACGGTCATAATCCTTCCAGATTTCAGGGAGAGGACCGCCCTGTAGAGCAAGTCTCCTGGCAGGATATCGTGGAAGGCGGGCAGGACGATAGCGTACCGGCGGCATTTTTAACTCAACTCAACCAAAATTTCGCTTCTGAAATACCGGACTATCAATTTCGCTTGCCGACCGAGGCAGAGTGGGAGTACGCCGCTAAGGGCGGGCAAAAAACTGCGCTTTCATCGGAGCAGGTACAGTCCTTTTTGAAAACCAACCAGCCCAAAGCCGCTGAGTTGTACACGGCTTACGCTGGTAGCGATCAGTTGAAGGAAGTGGGCTGGCACGAACAAAATAGCCACCAAGAAACAAAGGCAGTTGGTATGCGGGGGCTCAATAAATTAGGGCTTCACGATATGAGTGGCAATGTATATGAGTGGTGTCAGGATTGTTTCGATGGTAATTACTACGAGCAGTGTAAGAAAGAGGGCCTAGTAGAAGACCCTGAGGGGCCTGATTCGGCCCGGTACCGCGTGTTCCGCGGCGGCTCGTGGCTTGACTACCCGCGGCTCTGCCGTGTATCCTTTCGCCCCAGCTGGCGCCCGGCGCTCCGCAGCAACCACGTCGGTTTTCGTTTGGTGTTGGCCCCAGTTCAGCGTTAGCGAAGCGAAGCCAGCCTACGGAGCGGAATGGCCACTGCGCTGAGCCGTGGCCGATGGAGTGGAGGGGGCTGGCTGAGCGGAAATTTGGAATGAACGGCTAAAATAAAATATGTGAAAGAAGCTTTCTATATTTGAAATTCTACCAATGTCAATAGTTACAATATGCCCCAGCCAGCTATCATCGCAAGACTAGAACAACAACTCGGCATCAC
>JAAAOU010000346.1 GCA_009908745.1 Bacteroidota bacterium | reverse complement strand
GCTGGAGCTGCGCCCGCATAAATACTGGCGGTTCAGCGCCTACTACGATACTTGGCGGCACCCTTGGTTGCGTTTCCAGACTGATGCACCTTCTACAGGGATAGAATACCGCGCTCGGTTGACCTACTTCCGCAAACGGAACTTGGAAGTCTACTTGGAAGTGCGCGATGAGCAAAAGTACCTCAATGTGGATAAGATAGAGGGCAAGAATGATTTTACTGTACCGCGCCGCATCTTCCAGACCCGCTTGCACATTGCCAAGGATGTAACCAAAGAGCTGGAACTGCGAACGCGCCTCGATGTCGGCTTTACGGACAACGAAATCAACAGGAGGGCTTTGTCATTTACCAAGATGTGCTGTACAAGCCGCGGCGTTTTCCGCTCTCCTTTACTACCCGCTTTTCGCTTTTTGATACGGACGGTTTCCAGTCGCGCTTCTATTCCTTTGAGAACAACCTGCTGTATACCTTCTCCATACCGGCTTACTACAACCGGGGCACCCGTTTCTACCTGAACCTGCGGTACAAGGGCATCCGCAACCTAACATTAGAAGGGCGTATCGCGCAGACTTTCTGGAAAAACCAGGGCACCTTCGGCACGGGCAACGAGCAGATTCAGGGGCAAACGCGGACGCAGGTGAGTGCGCAGATTAAGTATAAGTTTTGAGGGGATACGGCCTAGTTATAATGGGACCCTACAAACGCCGTAGTTGCAAGCTAAGCCGAGCGAATAGGATTAAGAAGATTCAGGTAAGAAAAGGCTTTGGCAAACCTTGGGTATAGCTACAAGGTTTGCCAAAGCAATTGGCGGGTTTACCGATTTGTCTGCAGCACATATTTCCCATACCGCTGCGGGTCCTTCTCGTCGAAGTGGTCCACCGCCGTTTGGATGTGCATAAAGAAGTTCTCTTGTCCCAATTTTTCGTCAAAGTGGGCGCGTTCCAGGGTGTCGCGCAGTGGCCCTTTGACGCTTGTCATGTAGAATTCGATACCTAAGCTCTGGCAGTATTCGAGAATCTCATCCAAAGCGTGGATACCGCTACTGTCAACGCTGTTGATGCTATTGGCATCGAGTATGAAGAGTTTCAGCTGGTCTTTGCGCTTATCGATTTCCTCTTCGATCGTTTCTTTGAAGAAGTTGACATTTGCGAAGTACAAGCGGGCGTCGAAACGCATGATGAGGATGTCCTCACGGTGCTCCAGATTATCAAAGCGGTTAATGTTTTTGTACAGCGGCTCCCCCGGTATTTTGCCCAGTACTGCAAAGTGCGGCAGGGTAGTGCGGAAGATCACTACGCCCAGGGAAAGCGTCACGCCGATGAGTATCCCCTGCTCGATACCAAGCGAAAGAGTACCTAGGAATGTAGCGAGCAGCATGAAAAAGTCCACGCGGTCGGTTTGCCAGAGGTGCTTGGCTTCCTTAAAGTCGATTAAGCCAAATACAGCCACCATAATGACAGAGGCCAGAATGGCTTTCGGCAGGAAGTAGAACAAAGGGGTCAGGAACAGCAGCGTCAAGGCAATCAGTACCGCGCTGATGATAGCTGCCAAGCCGGTTTTTGCACCTGCCTGATCGTTCACCGCCGTACGGCTAAACCCGCCGGTAGTAGGGTAGGACTGGAACAAGGAGCCCACAATATTAGCAGCACCCAGGCCGATAAGTTCTTGGTTGGGCGATACTTTGTAGTCTTTGTGTTTGGCCTGTATGGCTTTGGCTACGGCGATGCTTTCCATGAAGCTGACCAATGCGATGGTGAGCGCGATAGGCAGCAGGGCGTTGAAGTCCTCCATCGAAAAACTCGGCACGTCAAAAGAGGGCAGGCCTTCCGGCACGGTGCCCACAATTTTGACCCCTTGCTCACTCAGCCCCATGCCCCATACGGCCAGGATACCGAACAGTACGGCCAACAGCGGGCCGGGTATGGCCCTGTTTACCTTCTTGATACCAATGATAATCAAGATACCGACCGCGCCAATACCGAGCGTTATCCAGTTGATGGCCCCGAATTGCTCCACGGCATTCAGCAAAATTTCGTGGATGTGGTGACTGCGCGGGATGTCGACCCCCAGCAAGTGCTTGAGTTGCGACAAGCCGATGATCAAGGCGGCCGCCGAGGTGAAGCCGCTGATGACGGGGTGGGAAAGGAAGTTGACCAAAAAACCTAGGCGAAATACCCCTAAGGCAAACTGTATAACCCCTACGAATAGGGCTAGGGCTACGGCTAGCATGATGTAGGTCTCCGTGCCCCCATCCGCCAGCGCGCCAATACCGGCTGCCGTCAGCAGCGATACCATGGCTACGGGGCCTACCGCCAGCTGACGCGATGTGCCGAGCAGCGCGTAGATAATCAGCGGGATAGTGGAGGCGTACAAACCGTATATCGGTGGCAAGCCGGCAATCATCGCGTAAGCCATACCCTGCGGAATCAGCATCACGCCTACGGTAAGGCCCGCGGAAAGGTCACCTTGCAAATAAGATTTCTTGTAATTGGGTAGCCAATCTAATATGGGTAAGAAGTCTTTTAATCGCATCGTTGATTTCTGTTTTACGAAGCCATGTTGGCCATCTGAATAGATATAACGCTACAAAGGTGGCTAAAATACCGTAGGCTCGCAGTGATGATCGTCACAGTACACTTACTCGACATACTCCTGCCGCACGACCAGCGTCAGGTAACCGTTTTCGGTTTCGATGTAGCCTTGGTCGTAGCAAAAGCGGTAGACCCGGCCGGACTTGGTGACATACTCATTCGTAAAGTAGCTAAACTTGAAGCCCTGCTCCAGCAGTTTGTCCCGGTGGAGACGGGTTTTGCCTTTGGGGTTAAGGTCGGCCAGTATGCGGCGGTTTTTGCGCAGTATGTTGTTGATGTTGCGCATGAAGTTGTTGAAGTCGCGGTTGCGGCGGTTGTTGTGCACACTGCGGCAGTGGGCAGAGCAGTATTTTTTGTCTGCCCGGCCGTGGAAGCTTTCTCCGCATTCGACGCATGTTTTCTTCATATTTGATCGGGCTTTGGCGCGAGTAGTTGGTTGTACTCCTGTATGATGCTGGGCACATCGCGAAATCGGTAGCCTTTCTGCCCGACTTTTTGGGCCAGCTCCGGAGCCTTGGGGCTTAGCAGGCGGCGCATCTTGCGGCGGAACCCCCAGCGGTTGATTTTCACAAGCCGGTACCCCTCAGGTTTTAGCCAGTAAGCAATGATAGCGGAAGTGCCGTCCTGTGAAAAAGACGCCCAGTCCTCCAGCGTTTGCGGGCGGTAGGTAGCCGTGAGCAGGTAGAGTTCCATAGGTTGGTTTTTGGCGACGATCTGTAAAAAGCGCCAGCGCTGCCCTACCCGCTTGGTTTCGTAGTAAATCATCCGCTCCTCTGCCCGGTAAGCAAACCCTTTGATGAGTTGGGCAGGAATTTCGTAGGTGTCGCCAAAGTCATTAATGAAGACAATGGTGCTTGTCTTGTTGTGGTGCTGCACAAGGCCGATGTAGCCGGTGAGGGGTACGTCGT
>JAAAOU010000053.1 GCA_009908745.1 Bacteroidota bacterium | reverse complement strand
ACAATCAAGTCTGGAGGCCGCTGATGGAGCGGGACGATTTCCGGGTCATCCTCCTAGGTACCCCCTGGCAGGGCTCCTACCTAATACCCGAGGTCATCACCGGGCACAGTAGCCGGGTGCGGCAAATTGCCCTGCTGTCGTTGTTCCAGAGCAAGCTTGACCTGCTGAAGCTCTTCGTGAAATTCCCGGGCTTGTACGAGCTGCTGCCGATAGATGAGGAGGCCCACCCCTTCGAGCAGTTGAAGCTCTGGCAACTGATGCATTTTGGAACGGGCTGGCGCGACTGGGTACTACCGGCGGAGGATGCAGAACTGGCACACTTCAAAGCCTATAAGGAAAGGCTGAAAGCGGAGTTGCCCAAGCTAGACCTAAGCCGCTTTGTGTATGTGGCGGGGCAGGCAGAGGCAACCCTCTCCAATTTTGTCTTCCGCGACCAAAACGGGTTCGAACTGGACCTAAAAGACCTAGAGCAGCTGCAGCAAGCACTAGACCCTACAGCGTCTGCACCCTTCAGCAATCGTTACTACGAGCTGATTTACACGGGTACAGACCGGGGCGACGGCAGTGTCACCTGGCGTACCGGTATCCCCTCGCAGTTGCCAACCGATGCGGTGTACTACAGTACGACTACCCACATGGAATTGGCCAATGACGAAAGCTTGTTCCCGGCTATCCGGGAGCTGCTGCAGCAAGGCACTACACAGCGGCTGCCGCACCGGCCGTCCGTCTCCCGGGCCGCCGAGCGTACCTTCGAAATGCCAGTGCCTAGGGTGCTCAGCAACGACCCGGAACGCTTGATGCGCGGGGCGCTGGGGATGGATACGCCGAGCCTTTACGCCGCCACGGTCAGCGAGTCGGAAGCCCCGCTCCGCGTGCGTGTGAAAAACGGGGATTTACGCTACGCCCGCTACCCGGTTATCATCGGCCACTTTAAGGGCGACGGTATCGTAAGCGCGGAAAAAGCCATGAACCACCTGCTAGACAATCAGCTGGCCGAGCGGGAGATGCTGGGCTTGTACCCCGGGGAGATTGGCAGCAACTTGGTGCTGTTTAGCCGCGACGGGGCGGAAAGCGGCGCTATTATCGTGGGCTTGGGCCTGCCGGAGGAACTCACCCCGTTCAACCTCAGCCAGACCATCGAGATGGGGTGCTTGGAATACGCCTTCAAAATGCGGGATTCCGGGGAAAAGAAAATTGGGGTCTCGGCCTTGCTGATCGGCAGCGAATACGGCTTCCTGTCGCTCAACAGCTCGCTCAATAGCCTTTTGGAAGGCGTACGCAACGCCAACCGCAAAATCCAAGAAATGGGGGGCGGCCTGCCTTCCATCGCCGAACTGGAGCTGATCGAATTGCACCGGCACAAAGCGCTGAACGCCTTCTACTTGCTGCACGATGGGATGAATAGCCGTAAGCTGGGCGACAACATCCGCTTGCAGCAGCCCATAGAGGTAGCCAAGGAACGGCGGACCTTCGCCCCGCTGTCTACCCAAAAAGAGTGGTGGAAACGCATCACCGCCAGCGTGGATGATGACGGCAGCCTAGAGTACAGTGCTTCCACGGGCCGGGCGCGGGTCGAGCAACGCAGCCTGCAGGCCAACCAATCCTTGTTGCGGGGCTTGCTCAAAAAAGGCAGCTTGGAACAGGTTTGGGACCGCGAACTGGCTAAGACCATATTTGAGTTGCTGTTGCCGCACGACTTCAAAGCCTCCTTCCACAGCCAGCAAAACATCTTGCTTATTCTGGACGAGCACACCGCTTGGTACCCCTGGGAGATGCTGCACTACGACGACAAGGACGGCCAGCCGATCTGCGTCTCCGCCGGCATGATCCGGCAGTTGGCCACGACGCAGGACCGGCAGGGGCTCAAACCGATCACCGAGCGGCGGGCGCTGATCATCGGCGACCCCCAATTGAAACGCGGTTCCTTGCCACAGCTGTCACAAGCTGAGCGCGAAGCCCGTGAGGTGGGGGAGGTGCTGGGGGAGGCAAGCTACGACACTAGCGTGCACATCCGCGCGGATTATCCGGAGATCGTGCGGCAACTCTACAAAGACTTCAAAATCATCCACATCGCCAGCCACGGGGTGCTCCGCTATGGGCCAGAGAAAAAAACGGGAATTCTGCTGTCGGAAGATGTCATTCTCACCCCGGCGGAGTTCAACCAGATCAGCGGCACGCCGGAGCTGGTATTCGTCAATTCCTGCTACATGGGCAAGGTGGAACCCGAACAGGAAGTGTACTTCCAAGATAAATATGAGCTGGCGGCTAATATCGGTACGCAGCTCATCCGTAACGGGGTCAAAGCGGTTGTCGTTGCCGGCTGGGCGGTGAATGATTCAGCGGCGCGCCTGTTTGCCAAGACCTTCTACGCCGAGATGCTCAACGGGGCCTACTTCGGCGAGGCGGTCAAAGCAGCGCGGGCAGCTTGCTACCGGCAGTTTCCCAATACGACCACTTGGGGGGCTTACCAGTGCTACGGCGATCAATTCTTCCGGTTGGAAAGAGGCAGCGGGCAAGAGCAGGAAGAACGCCCTTATGTCCTCGACCAAGAAATCCTCATCGACTTGGAGAGTGCTATGAACTGGGCGCAGCGGCCGGATAAACGTGCAGACGAGCAATTGCCGTATCTGCAGCGCATTAGCCGGCGTATTGACGAGTCGGGCTTGCGCAACGGCAAGATTTCCGAATGGGAAGCCCGGGTTTACGCGGAGCTGGGGGATTTCAAACAGGCGATCGACTGCTATCAGCGGCTGCAAGCATCGCCCGATGGGGATTTCTCTGTCAAAGCGATCGAGCAGTGGTGCAACCTCCGTGTGCGGGTGATGGCGCAAGAGTGGGAAAAGCAGACCAAATTGGGCGCGTCAAAAGAGGTGCTGTCGGCTATAGCGGCGGAATCCGAAGCGGTCATCGCAGACCTGAAAAGCCTGCTGCGGCTGGGCAAAACGGCAGAGCGGCTCAGCTTGCTGGGCAGCGCGTACAAGCGGAGGTGCGTAATGCTTAAAGACAGTAAGGCGCTCACCGCCTGCCTAGAGCAAATGGCCGAATACTACAAGCAAGCCTGCTTGCTGGACAACGCGGACCTAGAAGAGGTGCGGATGTACCCGCTGAGCAATTGGATCACCGCCGAAAAGCTGCTGAAGGACCGCGGCCGGCTCATTCAGCTGGGGCGCCTGCTGCCGGAGGGGCTGTCGGATTACCTAGACACCTTGCTGCAGCGGATGGAGACGACAAGGGACCGCGATGAATTCTGGGATTTCATCGGCATCATCAATGTCTACCAGTGCATGCTGCTGGACGCCGGCACCCAGTCGCAGCGCCGTCAACTGCGGGAAGCGATCGTGCAGGAATACCGGGATGCCTGGCGGGTGGGCGGCTCTAACCGGCATAGGGATAGTGAGTTGGCACACGCGAAGTTTGTACACCGGGTACTGCAGCAGCTGGGTACTCACGCTAAAGGGCTGCAGGAAGAAGCGCGGGAGCTGGTGGATTTTTTCGAGACG
>JAAAOU010000391.1 GCA_009908745.1 Bacteroidota bacterium | reverse complement strand
CCCCCTTTCGTACAAGGAGGTAGATTGCCGGCCCGTAGCGCCCGTAGTCATTGAAGATAATGTTTACATCGGGGGAAACTGCACGATTTATCCGGGCGTAAAAATTGGCCACCATTCGGTGATCGCCCCCAATTCAGCAGTCACAAAAGACGTGGTGCCCTATTCGATGGTAGGAGGGGTGCCGGCCAAAAAGATCAAAACCCTTTCCGAGGTTCAGCCGCCCGCCAATTTTTCGATTGATAAAGCGCAGTAGCCCTTTCCGGCATGGCAGTACCGAATATAGCATTGAGCAAGCAAGAAAAGACGGCAGCTACCACTAGCAAGCTGTGGGAGTTTGATCTGATTCAACTGGCTGTTTTGCTGGCGGTTACCTTCTTTTCGGTGTACTACACGCCCCCCGTGGTTAACAAGTTTGTGTTCTTGGCGTTCTTGCCCCTCGCCTACCGGAGCAACAAAGACTTTCTTTGGCTGGCTTGGTTCTTTATCATTATCGATGCCCCGGGCCGGCTGTTTTCGGCCACGGCTGCTGATGACCTGCGCATCCCGCTCTACTCCTTGGCTGGCGGCGTCAGCCTGGAGTTCTCCGAGCTTTTTCTATTCACCTATTTGCTCAAGTTTTTCATCGCCAAACCGCCGCTAAAATTTGTTTTCAAACCGGCGTTCAAAGTCTTCGGCATCGTCATATTGCTCTTCCTTTTCTACTCGCTTTTACTGGGTATGGGAGCCGGCAGTATTGTGGATGCGGTGAAGTACCTGCTGCCCTGGGGCTGGGTGGTCATTGTCCCCTACTTTGTGGACAGCCCGGAAAAAGTATTTAAAGCCACGCGTTTGCTGTTGCCTATTGTTTTCTTGGCCCTTATCTCGCAGATTTATGTCTTTACCACCGGCCAATACTGGGACTACGTGCTCCGGGGGGCTGAGTTCCGGTTCAGCTTGGCCGTGGAAGAAGGGGGGCGGGCTTCCCGGGCTTCTGCCTCCGTCTACATCATTTTGTTTTGCTTGATACAGGCGCTTTTCTACCTCGCTAGCGACAAGAAAATGTTCAAATCGGACAATTACCTGGCAGCCGTTGTGTTTTGTTCAGCCGTTTCCATATTCCTATCAGCAACGCGGGGCTGGACCCTGGCTTTCGGTTTTTTGATCTTTTGCTCCGTTTTCTACTTATCCAAGGGCGGGAAGTCCAAGAAGCTACTCAATCTCGGTATCGCTTCGGCGGTCATCCTCTACATTTTGCAATGGAGCGTACCCCTGGTCCAATACCAGTTTGAGGCGGCATTAGAACGCTTTTCCACACTCCTGCTGCTGGCCGATGGCGACGTCACCGCCGGCGGCACACTGGAAAGACTTGACGTCAGAGGGAAACTCGTCATGAAAAGATTCAACATCAGCCCAATTATCGGTTGGGGCTTTTCGGATGGTTACTTCGATCATGCGGACGCCCACGTGGGCCAACAAAACATACTGCTGAATGTCGGCCTAGTCGGCTTTATTTACCTCAATATCCTGTACTTTTATTTTTGCATCAAGACATGGCTTTACGCCCGCGCTAAGGCCATACAGCAACAATGGGGAAGGGCGCTCACCATCTATGTGTTTGGGTTTCTGATCATCTTCCTCATCCACGGCAGTTCTTCGCAATTTTGGGGCTTCATCATGCATTTTGACCAGACCGACAAGATCATGACCTACAGCTTTATATTTGCCGCTATCAATGCGTTGGTCCTGTCGGTGTACGACGATGAAGGGCAGGCGCAGAAAGCACAACCCAACAGCCAGCCTGCTTACGCTGAGCAGTAAGCGCCCCACAAACTTCACCTCAATGCTCAAACAGCGATTCGTCGTACAATTTGGCGCCCAGTTCGGCGTAAAGATACTAAGTATGGTAGCGGGTTTGGTCGTAGCCAGAATAGCTGGGCCGGAAGTCATCGGGATCATAGCCTTCGGCACGGCCTACATTTCCATCTGGAGCTTTTTCACTGGCTTGTTCGGAACCGGGCACATCAAATTGATTTCGGAAGGCAAACCGCTCGACCGTTGTATGACGACTTATACCTGGTTGCAGGGCGGTGGCGTGGCGGTTTTTGTGCTGGCGGTTTTGGGGGCCTTCTTTTTCCAAAAGGCTTTTTTTGATGCCTTCGAGAGCCGGACCCACGAAATTGTGATCCTACTATTACTGCTGGCTAACCTGATCGATCAGGCGTTGAATTTTGGCAACACCACTTTCACGGCTAAGCTCGAACAGGCCAAAGCCAACTACCCGCTCGTCGTAAAAGCCGTACTCTACCACGCGGCCAGGATTGCCATCGTTTTCCTGGGCTTCAAAGCGGTTGGCTTGGCGAGCGTCAATCTGATTGCTGCGTTGGTTGCGCTGCCTTTGGTCTGGAGGCTGCTCCGGAAACTCGAATTCGGCAGTTTCGATCAAGACCTTTTAAAAGAACACCTGCAGTACGCCCTGCCTATTTTTCTGATCGTGGTCATCAACGCCATTACAGCCTACTCCGACAAATTGCTGCTGGCGCACTACACCGACACCAAAGAGTTGGGCTATTACTCGGCGGCTTTTTCGATAGGCGGCATATTCCTGTTAATCTCCCGCTCGGTCGGTACGGTCTTCTTCCCGCTTTTTTCCGGCTTGATCGCCGATAAGAACTGGGATGCTGTCAATCAGCGAATACGGAGCTTCCAGCATTTTGCCGCCTTTTTTATATTTCCGGGCATCTGTCTTTTGGCACTCATCGGCGCCCCCTTTTTGACTACGCTGCTCGGCGAAAAGTACGGGCCGAGTGTGCTGCCTTTTAAAATACTGCTTTTTGCGACCTACATATCGATCGTCGGCATGCCCTACGGCAACGTAATTACCGGCATGGGGCGGTTTTACCTCAATGTTTTGATCAATTTCATAGGGTTGGTGGTATTCCTCGTAGCGGTCTACCTCCTCATCAACCCGGCCTACCTCGGGCTCGGCGCAACGGGCATTGCCATCAACCTGCTGGTCCTGAATATCGTGCACAACTTGCTATTCCTCTATTATTCCTCCCGCGTGGGCGGGGTAAAACCAAACTTTGCCACTTTGGCGCCTTACAGCTTGGTCATCACCGTCTCCTTGGGCTTTGCGTTCCTCGAGCCGGCGCTCAGCGAATGGAACCGCTGGTGGTGGCTGGCCATCATACCCGTTTACATCGTGATTATTTACCCGTTGTTTTACGGCCTGGGCATCCTTACCAAAGCGGACATCGCCAAATTCGTAGATATCCTCAATTTGAAAAAGCTGCTTTCTTACGTGAGCAAAGAGTTTAAAGACGAGGGCTGACCGCCTCTGTTTCCAATGGCCACCTTAACCACCTAGTCCATGAACTGTAAAGTAATTTTCATCATCACCTTCGCCCCGCTGTACAAGAACTTTGAGCAACTGCCTCGCCCTGACGTCAATATAGATACACCCGACGGCCAATGGGTAGGTTTTTGGGGAAAGGACTGGGGCAATCAGGTGGGAGACCATATCAAGAA
>JAAAOU010000087.1 GCA_009908745.1 Bacteroidota bacterium | reverse complement strand
AGGGCGGATTATATGCCAGACTGAACACCCTACGTTGAGAGGCGGCCCTGTGGTCTTGCCTGACCAATTCAGGTCAATGGATATTGTACAGCACCACCCGGTGGTTCCCCGTATCGGCGATAGCTAGTATTCCGTTATCAATAGCGAGGTGGAATGGCCAGTACAGGCTATTGGGGCTCGCTTTGATGCTGTTGCGGTTCTCTATGCCCAAGTTAAAGGTGCCCTGTCCCAGTAAGGCATCGGCAGGCTGGTTGTTTTGTTGGGGCAGGCTGTCAAATCGAAGCACCCGGCTATTGCCTGTATCGGCTACATAGATACCACCTTGGTGAAAGACAGTGTCGTAGCACCAGTTCAAGGTGTTGGCTTCGGGAAACCAGCGGAATTGGTTCTGTCCGTTCGCATCAATTGCCGGCTGGCCGATAAGCGTGGGCGAGGCGTCGGGGGCAGTTGCGCTGGCCAGGCTGTCGAAGAGCAACACCCGGTAGTATTGGGTGTCGGTAATGGCTATCTCGCCGTTGGGCCCAACTTTAACGGAGTACGGCCAGATAGGCTGGGTGTGATCATAATCCCGGTCTGCAAAGTCCTTTTTGCCGATGAGCTGGTCCGCTGCTGTGAAGTTTTCGGTGGGAAATTCGTCAAAGACCAATACCCGCCGGTTGCCCGTATCGGCTACAAACAGCTTGCCGCCGGCATAGTCGACGCCGTAGGGCCAGTATAAACTTCGGGCGGAAGGTGTTGTCCCCACTCCTTTTACATTGGGTTCATGGTGGTTGAAATCCGGCTGCCCCAAGACGGTATCGGCCGGCTGCCCATCGGCAGTGGGCCAGTGGTTCCAAATCAGCACCCGGTGGTTCCAAGCATCACAAACCACTAAACGGTTGCCGTCACTCCATAAGCCGGATGGGTACATCAGCGTTGCCGCGTTTACTTTCCCTCCGGCGTTGCGGTCGGTATGCTGTTTTGCGGTTTGCCCAAGGACCAGGTCGGGTTCCTGGTAGCGTTGAGTGGGGAGGCCGTTCCAGATGAAGACCCGGTTTTGACCCGTATCGGCGACGAGTAACTTCCCATTGATTAGATGGACGCCTCTCGGGGCGAGCAGAGGGTTATCCTTACCCCCGAGAAACACCTGGCCATCGGGTTGCTGATTGGCCTCCTCATCCGGCTTGTGTCTGTCATTGGCGCGGGATGGCGTATCTAGCATATTCTAGGAAGTTGTTCTCCGGTGAGCATATTGACCACCCGCTTTCCGCCGATGCCGGAGGTCATGACGACCTTTTTGGGGTGTTCCTCAGTAACTGTCCCTATGACTTTGGCAAAATGGCCGGCGGGATTAGCTTGGCAGGTTTTCAAAAACGGGTCTACGGCTGCTTCAGCGACGACGGCCAGGCATAAGCCTTCATTGGCGACGTAGAGGGGGTCTAACCCCAGGATTTCACAGGCGCCGGCCACTTGTTCGTTAATCGGCAGATCGTGCTGGGCAATACGGATGCCCAAAGCCCGGTCCCTGGCGATTTCATTCAACACCGTAGCCACCCCACCCCGGGTGGGGTCCCGCAGGAGCTTGATGTCGGTGCCGGCTTCATCCAGCAAGTCTTTCACTAAATGATTAAGCGGCTGGGTATCGCTTTCAATTTGGCTTTCAAATTCCAACCCTTCCCGTACGGACATGATGGCCATGCCGTGCGCGGCCAGCTCGCCGCTGAGGATGACTTTGTCGCCCGGTTCTATACGGTTCAGGTCAATGGCTGCTTCGGGGTGTAATTCGCCAATGCCCGTTGTGTTGATGAATACCTTATCTCCTTTGCCCCGTTCTACCACCTTGGTATCCCCTGTGACTACCTGTACGCCGCTGGCGATGCAGGCATCACGGATACTGACGAGGATATCCCAGAACTCGGTCATAGGCAGCCCCTCTTCAATGATGAAACTCAGGGACAGGTGGCGCGGGATAGCCCCGCACATGGCCAGGTCATTTACGGTACCATTTACCGCCAACTCACCGATATTACCACCGGGAAAGAAAATTGGGGAGATAACAAAGCTGTCGGTTGTAAAAGCAGTTTTCCCCTTGAGGTCGAGCACCGCACCATCGTGCCGCTTGTCTAGAATATCGTTTTTCAAGACTTCGAACACCCCGCTATCCAAGAGAATATTGGTGAGTTTACCACCGCTGCCGTGGCCCAGCGTGATGGTGTCGAAATCCAGTTTTGGCATTGGGCAATTCAGGTTCATACGGCTATGTTTCCATTTCGGCTAATAAGCCACTAAAGTGGTAATAAGCGGCACAGGCACCTTCCGAACTTACCATAGGCGCGCCTAGCGGCCGTTCTGGGGTGCACTTGGTCCCGAAATTCGGGCAATCGTTGGGCTTGGCCAGCCCTTTCATGATCGCTCCTGATATGCAATCCGGGTTTTCGGGGGCTTCTGCTATATCGACACGGAATTTCTTGGTCGCATCGTAGTCCGCGTAAGCAGTTTTGACCTGGTAACCGCTTTCGGGGATGTTGGTCATGCCCCGCCAAGTCCGGTCCGTGATCTCGAATACCTGGCTGATTATGTCCATAGCGTTTTGATTGCCTTCGGGCCGGACCATACGGGTGTATTGGTTTTCCAATTTGGCTTCGCCGGCCTCGAGTTGCTTGACGGTCATCAGGATGCCCTGCAGCAGGTCGATTGGCTCAAAGCCGGTGACCACCATAGGGATGTTGTATTCTGCTACAAGCGGGTGGTACTCGCCCGTGCCCATGATGGTACAGACGTGCCCGGCCGCTAGAAAAGCCTGGATTTTGCTTTCCGGGTCGCTCATCACCGCCCTGATCGCCGGGGGCACGAGTACGTGGCTGGCTAGAATGCTGTAATTATGGACGCCCATACGTTCGGCGTGTAAGACCGACAGGGCATTAGCGGGGGCGGTGGTCTCAAAACCCACGGCGAAGAAAACGACCTCGCGTTCCGGGTGTTGCTCAGCAATTTTCACGGCCTCCAAGGGCGAGTAGAGGACTCGAATATCCGCGCCGTCGGCTTTGGCTTCCAGCAGGCTTTTCCCCGACCCGGGCACCCGCAGCATATCGCCAAAGGAGCAGAGGATTACATTTTTTTCTTCTGCCAGGTAGATGGCTTTGTCAATCAGGCTCGTCGGGGTTACGCAGACCGGGCATCCCGGGCCGTGTACCATATTGACCTCTTTCGGCAGCATATTGAGGATGCCGTTTTTGACTAAGCTATGGGTTTGCCCGCCACAGACTTCCATGATGGTCCAGGGTTGGGTGACCGTCTTTTTGATTTCCTCCAGGTAGCGTTGGGCAACTTCTGGGTCTCGATATTCTGACAGATACTTCATAACGGTAAATTGTAAATACTAAGTGCTTGTTTGGACTTCACACTTCGGGCTGCTCTTGCCAAATTTCATCCTGCACTTCGTTATTCTTCAGTCACTTAGCTTAGGCTAGGCTCCTTCATCATGCCTCGTTCAGAATAAAATTTGTCGGCGTTCGCTCCAAAAGCGAAT
>JAAAOU010000054.1 GCA_009908745.1 Bacteroidota bacterium | reverse complement strand
TACGTTTCTCGCCTTGATAGGACAAAAAATTGCGGCGTCTATCCTCTACAAAACTGGTATTCATAACGTCTAATAGCATAACATCTATTCGCCAATAGACGTTCAAAGGCTGTGCCGGGCGAAGAAAGGTGACTTTTTGGCGGGGAATTGGATGTTTGGGGGCGGAGGGGGTGACAGTGTGGCGGGGTTTTGGTAGATGGTCCTAACTTTTCTTCATCATAAGTCAAACAGGCATCACAGCATCCCTGCTCGCCAGTCAAGAAATTGGCTCTACGTTTGCGCTAAACCACTCACGGCAACTATCAAGGTCAATTTCTCCTGATGCGAGTTCCATTGTAAATTGGAATAATAAGGGACCAACAACACGCTTTCTGCATTGAGCAGATTCAGTGGAGGAGAATAATTGCCGCCGTGCCGGTCGATGGTTGCCTTATTGATGAGAATAAAATCCTCCTTGATCAAATACTCCATCTAGGCTAAAGACTTAAATATTTGATCATATCTGTCAAAGTCCTCCTGAATCATCTTCCGTATTTTCGATGCTCTTTCGGAGTTTTCTTTAGTCTCAATCACCTTATGCTCTTCCAGTATCTCCGTTAGGATTGACTTAAAGTAGGAGGGGTTTTCTGCCAGTACTTCTGTCAAAACAGATTTGAGTTCTTCCCGATCGATGCTGTTAGAATTCATCTGTCTGGTTTTAGTTTTAAAAAACACTATGCTCAATAATTAGTTCCGCATTAACGCTATCCGTCCCGTTAAACGTTCCGATTGAGTTGGAAAGCAAGGCTACTACCCCCGCTCCACCGGGCAAGTCATACAATGCGAGCCGCCCCGCGCCCGCGAAAGCTCGTTGGACGGCAGGGTGATAATGGTATTTTCCACCTCATCCGGGTGCAGGGAGCCGTCTTTGAAGGATTGCAGCATCTTCTCGGCGTGCAGTATTTGGTAGCCGGCCTGCCGGAACGCTTTCTCCGTGTACGGGTTGCGGTCGTAGGTCAGCGCCACGCCGGGCTTGATGGCCACGAGGTTGCAGCCGTCCGTCCACTGCTCGCGCTCCTGATAGGGGGAGGTGCCGTTGCCGCTGAGGATAAATTCCATCTCCGGGTTGATCTCGGCGAGCAAAAAATCCCGGATGGTGTGGTAGTAGCGTTCCTCTCCATCGGCACTTTGCACTTCTACATAGGAGCCTAGGCCGTCGATGACAATGGGTTTGAAGGCTACGGTATGATGGTGGTGGATCTGCGTGAATATGGTGTCGATGTGCATGTAGCTGCGGTCGGTAGGGATATTGATTTGCACAATGTTCTTGACGACGCCCCGCTCAAACAGCACCTTTTTCAGGGAGCGGATGGCGTGCGCGGTGGTGCGTTCGCTGCAGCCGATCAGCAGGTAGTCTTCGTTCAGCATCATGACGTCCCCGCCTTCTAGGCTCACCATCTCCCGGCGGCGCGAGGGCGGGAACTGTTCTACGTGGTTGAGGTTGATGAGGCGCCCCTGCTCTTTCGGCTCTTGGAACATAGGGTGTACCCAAAAGATATAGCGGGTCAAGAAATTTTCCCGGAAACGCGCTTCCTTGGCCGCTTTGGTAATCACCACATGGTCGTTGATGGTCACGGCGATATCGCGGGTGAAAATAAAGTTGGGAATAGGGTCAAACAGTATGGTATCTTCCTGCTTCAGCTCGCCGGTGATCAGGGTTTCCGTAAGCGTGGCGTTGTCAAGCTCCAGCAGCAGCTTTTCGTAGGAACGCGGCAGTTCTTCCAGTGCGATGATGTTTTCGATCATAAAGAGCTTGTCGCCTTCGTCTGCTTCCAGGGCTTCGAATAGCAGCTGCCTGGTCTCCAGCACGTTCTCCTGACCGATAAAGTGCCGCAGCACATCTGTGAATACATCGTGCTCGCGCTGCATTTGCGGCAGGTACACAATATCGTCAAACAGCAGCTCCTCCGCCCGTTTGGGGGATACCCGGGCGATGCCCTCGTCGGGCCGGTGGACGATGACGCGCTTCAGGGGGGCGATTTCGGAGGCGACGTGGATACGGTTGGCCATAGTGGTATGTTTTAAAAAGTGACTACTTTTTCAATCTCATAAATCGAATTGATCTTCCCCGCGAAGATACAATAGAAGCCGGGGTCTTCCCGCAGCAGCGAAATCTCCGTCGGCCGCCCATCGTCGATAAAGTTGGCTTTGAGCTTGGACTTGACGGTGAACATAGAGGTGAAATACTGAAACTCCACTTGGTCGGTAAAATAGTGGCGGATTTGCCCCAGCATCTTTTTGTAGTTGGAGCGGGGCTTGGCGGGGCAGAAGTTGCAAATATCCACGAAGTCCGGTTTGCAGGCCGTATTCACCTGCTGGCAGTCGAAGGTCGGCAGGTTGTCGTAGGAAACTTTGTGGTGGGTGTAGGCCACGCTCGACAAGGAGAGCAGCCCGGATAGACCGTAGGGCATGATAGAGCCAAAGGGGCCGTCCATCACCGTCAGCCCGATATTCTGTACCTGCGGGGAGCTGACGAAAGCCATTTCCGCAATCTCGTGCATCAGGTCGATATCCCTTACGCCAAACAAGCGGTTGATGGCGTTGCTGCCGGCGTAGGTGGCGTTGATGACTTGGGTGGCTTCTACCTGTTCGCGCTCTTGTGTCTCCATATCCGTGAGTTCTACGCGCCAGCGCCCGGGCAGAGCCTCCGCTTGTTCTACTTTCGTAAACAGCCGGGCTTCCACCTGCGGCGCAGCATCGAGCAATTGCTGGCGGTAGTACTCGGCGATGAGCACGGGGTCGAAGGTGTATTCCGTGGTGGCGTACAGGGCTTCCAGGCGGTGGAAATTGAAATAGGGGTGCTCGCGTACCGGCTCGCAGCGGATATCTATGAAGTTGCAAAAGCGCTCAAACTGTGCATGGTCGGTAAAGGAGCCAAAGCGGTCGATGGCGTAGTATTTCTCAAACTCGAAGTTGATGAAGCGCTCGTGCTCGCGGGTGAAGCGCGCCTTGTTGTCGTCTGACATGCGGGCGGTGGCCACGCTGCGCGGGTAGTGGTAGCCGCTGTGCAGCCGCGCCTGATTGACGATGGAGGCTTTCTTGAGCAGCTCTTTTTGCTTCTCTACCAGCAGGACCCGCTGCCCGTGCCGCTTCAGGTAAAGCGCTGCGTAAATGCCAAAAATCCCCCCGCCGACGATGAGAAAGTCGTACTTATCCATTCACCCCTTTGAGTTGCTCGTAAAAATCACTGTAGTCATAACGCTGCATCGCCCGGAAAAAGTTGATGCTGTCTTGCAATTGCGAGGGCCGGGAAGTGCCCAACAGGATGCCCGCTACTTCCGGATGGTGGTAAGCGAAAGCCATGCCGCAGTGGTTCATGCTAGAGACGGCAGGGCGGTCTGTATGCTCATTAGCCGCAGCCATGGCTTTTTGCAGCGGCTCCACGATAGGGTGGGGGGCAGACACATCGCCACCCCGCGCCCGCAGGGAACTGTCCTCGTGGTAGGCAGCCGGGTCCAGCTTGATGCCGCCCGCG
>JAAAOU010000055.1 GCA_009908745.1 Bacteroidota bacterium | reverse complement strand
GGCATCATCCAGCAGTACGACATCGACCTGTTCAGGCAGTTCTATCAATTGTTCGATTCCATGAACCCGTTTCCGGTCCACTGCTACGGTGATGTCCGGGTATTTCTGCTTCATAGATAGGGAGTCCTTGCCAGTGGGCACATTAATGCCCAGCTCGATACAAAAATCAGACACCGCTTGCACAGCCTCGTACAAGCGCGCATCTTCGCCTTCGTTGCGGCAGGGCCACATCCAGTTAGCGGATAGGGAAACAGATTTCAATCCCTCCTCCAGCGGCGCCCAGACGAGGTTGGTCAGCGCTTCGGCAATGGCGTTCCGGGATCCGGCCTTCGGGTCGATCAGGGCGTTCACGGGGGCATGCCCGATGGAGGTGGCAACGCCTTTTGGGGTGTCGAAACCCAGCGCCATCACCCCGCAGTTGTTCAGGGGCAATTGCAGCGGGCCCGCGCACTGCTGTTTGGCGACCAAGCCGCTTACGCAACGGTCCACTTTATTGGTCAGCCAGTCTTTGCAAGCCACCGCCTCTAAGCGCAGGACTTGCTCTAGGTAAACCTGCAGTTGGCTAGGCTCGTAATCGATGTCTTCGTAATGGCGCTCCACCGCCTGATCTTCCATAATGGTCTTGGGGGAACTGCCAAACAAGTCGGTCAGCCCTAAATCCAATGGCTTTTCCCCCTTCCAGTTAGAAACGACCGTAAAGCGCATATCGCCAGTCACCTCGCCTACCACGTATAATGGCGCACGCTCGCGCTCGGCGATTTTTTGCAGCAGTGGCAGGTCCTCCGCGCCTACAATCAGCCCCATGCGTTCCTGCGACTCATTGCCAAGGATTTCTTTAGCAGAAAGTGTGGGGTCGCCGATGGGCAAAGCATCAAGGTCGATGCGGCCGCCTGTCTCTTCCACCAGTTCGGAAAAGCAGTTCAGGTGCCCACCGGCTCCGTGGTCGTGAATGGCGACGATGGGGTTGTTCGCGCTTTCCACCAAATTGCGGACCGTATTGGCGACCCGCTTTTGCATCTCCGGGTTGGAGCGCTGCACGGCATTGAGCGTAATGCCCATATCGAATGCTCCTGTGTCGGCGGAGGAAACCGCCGCCCCACCCATACCGATGCGATAGTTGTCCCCACCCAGCAAAACGATCTTGTCTCCTTTCTGGGGTGTCTCTTTCAGGGCTTGGCCCGCAATGCCGGAGCCAACGCCTCCCGCCAGCATGATTACCTTGTCAAAACCCAGTTTGCGGGCGTGCTCGGCGTGCTCGAAGGTCAGCAAAGAGCCGGCGATCAGCGGCTGGCCAAATTTGTTGCCAAAATCGGAAGCGCCGTTGGAGGCCTTGATCAGGATGTCCATGGGCGTCTGATACAGCCATTCGCGTTCGGGCATAGCTTTTTCCCAAGGGCGGTTTTCCAATAAGCGGGAGTACGCAGTCATATAAACCGCTGTCCCCGCCAAAGGCAAGGAACCAATACCGCCCGCCATGCGGTCCCGGATTTCGCCTCCGCTACCTGTAGCCGCCCCGTTGAAAGGCTCTACGGTAGTCGGGAAGTTGTGGGTCTCGGCCTTCAGGGAAACCACCGTATCCACTTCCTTTTTCTTGTAATTGGAAGGCATGTCGGGCCGTTCCGGCGCAAACTGCTGCAACTTCGGCCCTTTGAGAAAAGCGACGTTGTCCTTATAGGCCGATACGATGCTGTTGGGGTGTGCTTTCGATGTCTTTCTGATCATGGAAAACAGGGAATCCGGCTGTTCCTGCCCGTCGATCACAAAACTGCCGTTGAATATCTTATGGCGGCAGTGCTCACTGTTGATTTGCGAAAAGCCAAACACCTCCGAGTCGGTCAGCTTGCGGCCGATGCGCTGAGCCACCTGCTCTAGGTAGGCCACTTCTTCTTCGCTGAGCGCCAGCCCTTCCGCCGCATTGTAAGCCGCGATATCGTCCACCTGCCGGATAGGCTCCGGTTGGATGTCAATGGTAAACAGCTGTTGATCTAGCCCTTCGAACTTTTGCTTCAGCATGGGGTCAAAGTCTGCCTCCGCTGTGAGTGGGGTATACTGCTCGATCCGCCGGATGCCCGCAATGCCCATGTTCTGTGTAATCTCCACCGCATTGGTACTCCAGGGCGAGACCATAGCCGCCCGGGGGCCGACGAAGCTGCCACGTACCGCATCCGTTTCTAACAAAGGTTGGTCCCCAAAAAGCCAGGTAAGCTTGGCAACCTCACTTTCCGCGAGGGATTCAGTTACCTGAACGGCAAATACGATACGACGGGGAGCTCCGAAAAAGTGGATCATCAGCTTGTGGGTTTAAAATTTCCGCAAAGGTCGCTTGTTCGGCTTAAATCGCCAAGGTTTTGCGGCTTGGAGTTGCCTCGGTTTGCTGAACGCTGTGCGGATTGACAAAAAGCACCCTCTAAAACCACGGAAATACCGCTGCTGCACCTTAAATTGCTGTTTTCAACAAGCAACAATATGCAATACAAAACGCTAACCAAGCTGTCTCCACCGGTCTCCGAAATCGGTCTTGGCGCTTGGCAATTGGGGGTGGACGCAGGGTGGAAAAACCTGAGCGAACAGGAAGCCATCAGCCTCGTGCATAGAGCCATCGACCTTGGCGTAAACTTCTTCGACACCGCGCCCAATTATGGATTAGGGACTGGAGAAGCGAGGCTCGGCAAAGCCCTCAGGGACGTAGACCGGAGCAAGATCGTCGTCAGTACCAAATTCGGGCATACCGATACGGGGGGGACCAACTATGAGGCCAGCCACATTCGCGAGTCGCTGGAAGGCAGCTTGCGGCGGCTGCAACTGGAATATGTCGATGTACTCATCCTCCACAGCCCGCCTTTCGAATGCCTCGACGGTAACAAGAACGACCACTACGCGATTTTGGAAGAACTGAAGGAAGAGGGCAAAATTAAAGCCTACGGGGCATCGGTTGATACTTCTCGAGAAATGCGGCAGCTGATGGAAACCACGAACTCGAAAGTCATCGAGGCTTTCTTCAATATCTTGCACCAAGATACCGCCAGCGCCTTCGATCAGGCCAAGGAAGAAGGCGTGGGCATTATCGCCAAAATCCCCCTCGATTCCGGATGGCTTAGTGGGAAGTACGACGCAAACAGCTCATTTAGTGGCGTTAGAAGCCGTTGGTCTAAAGCCGATATTCAAACCAGGGCCCGGCTGGTAGAAGGCGTAAAGGAGATCGTTGGCGATGAAATGGGGCTCGTTCAGGCAGCGATATCATTTTGTCTGGCATACGATGCAGTATCCACCGTCATACCGGGCTGTAGCAGCATCGCTCAGTTGGAGGGCAACGTGAAAAGCGCCGAAACCCCGCTTTCCAAGGCTACGGTCGAAAAGCTGGAGCAATTTTACCAAGCAGAAGTAATGGCGCTTCGCTTGCCTTGGTAGGGCCAATAAGTAATCGCTAAAACTTCCCCCCAAACCGCAGGCCAATCGCGTATAAATTCCGGTTGAACTCCGCGTTTGGGTCATTGAGCAGGCTGGTCAGCCAAAATT
>JAAAOU010000459.1 GCA_009908745.1 Bacteroidota bacterium | reverse complement strand
GATGCCTTCGTAGGTGGGCGTCCCATCCGCCATCGGGAGCTGGAATTCGCCCACTTCCGTCCAGGTAGTACCGTCGTTGGAAATATCGATGGCAATGTCTTGCAGGCCGGAAGTCAGATAGTCCGGAGCATTGGTGTTCCAGAGGTGCATTTGGTACAAGCCATAGGCGTAATTGAGGTCATACAGGATCCAGTGGGATTCCCCCCGGGCGGCATTAGGGTTCATCGAGGGGGTGCAAGATATCCAGCCGTCGTACCAAGTAGTATTGTGCCGGTCCAGGAAGCACTGTGCGGAAACCGTGCTGGCAGCCAAGGCAAAGAGTAGGAAAAATAAGATGTTCCGTTTCATAATTTGGTGCTTTAGAGGTTCATAAATCCCAGCGGAGCGGTACCCGAGCCCGTATCGTAAAAGTTGCCGATGTTCGGGAAAAGCGTGCTCAGCTCAGATGGGCTTACGCCAAACCACAGGGCCAGTTCTGCAAAATAGGAATCGTTGGGGGTGGTAGGGATGAGGACGCCGTTGTGTACCTCCAGGTTACTGTCTAGCGCCAGGGAAGGGTAATCGCCGTATAAATCGCCACCCTTGACATCGCCACCCATCACCAGGGCATTGCCGCCCCAAGCGTGGTCGCTGCCGTTGCCGTTGGAGGTGAGCGTGCGCCCAAAATCGGAGATCGTGAAGGTGGTCACCGCGTCAAACATACCGATTTCCTCCAGCCCGCTGGCAAATTCGCTCAACGCATTGTCTACCACCGTGAGGTTGCGCTCGTGGGCGTCGATCAGCTCGCCGTGCATATCCCAGCCCCCCATGCGCACGAAGAAAATCTGCCGCTTGAAGCCGAGCATATCCCGCGCCATGATCACCTCGGTGATGCGCTTGAAGCTCTGGGAGATACGGTTGTCAGAGAAGAAGGTATTGAGGTTGCCAATTTGCGACATCGCGGCCCGGAATTCCAGGCTACCGTCTAGGCTCCTCTTCAGGGTATCGGTGTACTGCTTTTTGTACATATCCGGGTGGTCCGTGCCCAGCAGGAGGTCAATGCCTTCGGTTCTCGCGGCGTTGAAGCCAGCTGCCTGCGGATCGTAGCCCACGATGCCCGGGCTGCCGTCGTAGGGGTCGATGGCAAACTCCACCAGCGTCTCCCCATACTGGAAGATATTGGTGCCGGCCAGCGAGATATTCATGGATATCTTCTCGTTGCTGTTCATGTCATTGAGCAGATCCGCCATCCTGCCGCCCCAGCCGAATTGGGTACGGACGTGCGGCAGGCCGGTCTGGCAGTTTTTCAACTGGTCGGAATGGGAAAACAGCCCTAGGGGGATGGGCGAGCTGCCGTTTTGGTAGGTCGCTTTGGTGGTGTACTCGATCAGCGGGCCTACGTTGTTGATGAAAGAGGCTTTGCCCGTATTGAACAGCTGATGCACATTGAGCATGGCCGGGTTGAGGCCGTACTGTCTGCCGTCGCTCGTCACCGGGGTGATGGGCAACAGTTCGTTCTGCGCAATCGCTAGGTCGGAGCGGGTCACGGCGTATTCATCGTACTCCGGGTTGCCACGGGGCACCAGCATGTTGTAAGAATCATTCCCGCCCGCCAGGAAGAAGCAGACGATGGCTTTGTAGTCGTTATTCAGCAGGTTGTCTGAATTATTGAGGTAGGCGGCGTTGATGGCCTTCAGCTGCGTGACGGAAGAAGCCGTGGTCAGGCCCAATGCCCCCAGGCCAAATTCCTTGATAAACTGTCTTCTTGATTTGTACTTCATCACTTCAGGATATTGTAATCGGCGCTAATCACCATTAAGTAAATTGTCAGTTTAGTTTTCTCGACGGGGTCTTCCAGCGGGTCCACGACGGTGGCGATGACCTGACGGGTATCGTCCTTGAGCATGCCGTTGGTCAGCAAAATATCGAGTTCGTTGATCAGGGTTTCGGTATCCGCGGCATGGGCAATGAGGCCTTCGAGATTAGTCGAAACAGTGCTGCCTGTATTCCCTTTAGTTTTTAGCAGGGTCTCGTAGACCACCCAATCGTTGACAAAATTCACGAAGCCGATGCTGGTGCGGGCGTTGTGCACCTGAAATTCGGGTCCCAAATAGCCCTGACTGCCTACCGGGCCGACCGGCTGGAAATCGGGCCAGTAAAAATTGAAGACCGAGGGCGAGTACATCGGGTGCTGCCCGGCATCATCATCGTATTGGTCACCCCGGTTCCAGAAATAGCCGTTCTCGCTCAACCCGCCCACTGCCCTGGCAAAGTGCGTGTAACGGATGATGGGCTCTTTCAGCTTGCCCTGCACCGGGTCATTGTACCAATCGCAGCTGCGCGCCTCTTCGTCGAGCAGTATGGCTTTGACCACTGCTTTCAGATCACCCCGCACCCCCGCGCCGTTATCGTCGAAGGCAGCCGCTACGCGGGCAACATAAGCGGGGGAAGGATTGGACTTGACCAGCCGCTGTATCAGCTGTTTGCCGATGAAAGGCCCAACGTTCGGGTGTTGGAACAGATGCTCGAGGGCGGAATCGATATCCTCCATGCCCGTTTGGCCGGCCGGCACGACGAAGCCATTCAGCAGGTGCTTCGGGCCGGGCTCGTGGTATTCCTCGTACATCGCCATGGGTTGCGTCATGTCCATATTGGCAGGCCGCATGCCAAAGCTCGGCTCAATGATGGTATCCGGCATCGGTGGAGTGGCACCGGCGCCGAGGCCTGTAAATATCTTGGCGAATTCGGCAATGTCGTCGTTGTCGTAGGTAGGGATGTCCCGGCCGGCACTGTCCTGCTTTCGGGTACCATCCGGGTTCAGCTCGTACAGCCCGATGGTAAAGAGCTGCATCATCTCCCGCGCGTAGTTTTGGTCGGGGCGGATGAACCGGGCCGGGTCGGATTTGGGGTTGTTGAGGTGCGTAAGGTAAACGCCCATGCAAGGGTGCAGAGTAACGTCCCTCAGCAGGTCCTTGAAATTGCCAAAGGCGCGCTCCACCAACATATCGTAGTAACTAGCCACCCCCTCCCCGTAGCGGCTCAGCTCCGACTTGAAAGAGATGACGAAGATTTCGCTTAGCGCAAAAGCCACCCGTTGCCGCAGCAGGTCGTCATTGGTCATATTGACCTGCCACCAAGCGTAGTCGAAGTGCTCGCTGCTGGGAATTCGGGGAAAGTTCAGGCTGTCGCCGCCGGCAGCAAGATGGCGCTGGTAAGTGCTGTCGTAGATTTCTTGCATTAGCGGCAGCCCATAGGAAGGCGGCACAGCAAACTGCTGGTCGATCCAGGTTTCGAAATCCAGCTTGGCTACCGAATCGATCATGCTGCGGTCGGCCCCCAGGCTGGCCTGCGCGAGGAAACGCCCGGCGTCAATCAGCTTTCCGGTGAGGCCATTGATTTTCACGGTGTTGGCCCCTTCGGCTGCCCGCTCTGCCCCGTCTGGCTGGAAATCGCTGCTCGTAGTGACGGTGATGTTTTGGTCGTGGCCGCCACCTACGTAATCCCCGTAAGTCTGTGCAGCAGACGAACAAGCGTAGCCCAACAGGAGAAATAA
>JAAAOU010000226.1 GCA_009908745.1 Bacteroidota bacterium | reverse complement strand
AAAGTCATGCCGCCGTTAAAATCCCGGACAGTAACCCAATCCGGCTCCCCGTCGCCGTCCAGGTCGGGCCGGTTGTCGCGGTCGTCCACGCGGGTATCCAGCTGGAAGCGCTCTGCCAATATGCCGGTACGCAGGGTAAGGCGAGGGCTGAATTTCTTATTGTAATAGGAAGATAGGGAAAAGGTGTTGGTCACATCCTCCACTTCGGTCACGCGAAGTTTTCTTTCGCCATCGTCCAGGAAATTATCCTGCTGAAAGCCGGAACGGGCCGTGGATGCGGAAACGACCGTGCGGACATACGCGCCTTCTCCCACGATGATGTTGTGGCGAAACCCCAGTATGCCGAGCTGCGAATCGGCAAAAGCATCCTGGTTCGGGCTGGCAAACAGGTCGTTATCGTCAATCTCGTCCCCCAGGAAGTCGATGTCGCTCATTGCGCCGATACCGAACAAGGTGATTTTACCGGCCTTCCCATTGGCAAAATCCAGGTTGAAGGACAGGTCGCGGTAATTCGGCGTGGCGTTGGTCCCCACCGGTATGCCCACGGCATCGGCGGCCTCCACAAAGGAGTGGCGGTAGCTGACCAGATAAGAGCTGTTTTTCTTTTTGCTCATTGGCCCTTCCGCCATGGCTTCCAACCCGCTGAAAGCCGCTAGCTGGAACATAAACTCATGCTCATCGCGGTTGCCCGGGCGGAACCCCACATCAAATACGCCCCCCAGGGCATTGCCGTACTCCGCCGGGAAGGCGGAGGTCAAGAAGTCGGAGGTTTTCAGCAGGTTGGGGTTTAGGGCGCTGACCGGGCCGCCGGTAGTGCCCAGGGTAGCAAAATGGTTGGGGTTGGGAATGGGGATGCCGTTGAGCCGCCAGAGCACGCCCGTGGGCGAATTGCCGCGTATGACGATGTCGTTGCGGCTGTCGTCGGCCACAGCGACCCCCGCGAAACTGCCTGCCAGGCGGGCCACGTCGTTGCGGCCGCCTGAAAAACGGGTGACTTCTTCTAGGTTGAACGAGCGGGCACTGATGGTCGCCATCTCGTTTTGGGTTTTGCCCTTTTCGACTTTGCTACTGACGACCACCTCGTCCATCTTGACAATGGCCTCTTCCAATCCGGCGTTGATGACCGTTTGCTTGCCGGCAGTGACGAGCACATTGGGGATAGTTACCGTTTCGTAGCCCAGGTAGGATATCCGCAGTTCGTGCCGGCCCACGGGTACGCCCTCTAGGGAAAAGCGGCCGTCGACATCCGTCACCGCCCCTTTGGTAGGCTCTACGGTTACCAATTCTACGGTGGCGCCGATGACGGGCAGTTCGGATTGCTGGTCTACTACCGTACCTTTAATGGTCTGCACGGGCTGGGCAAAAGCGAAACCGATAGACAGTGCAAAGAATACAATAGCGAGTGATAAATTTTTCATGATCAAGGTGGTATTTTGCTGATTTTGATGCCTCAAATATCAATCAGCTTTCCCCCTTATATCTACTCGAATTACATGAACCGTCGTTTTTTGACCATGAATCGTACGAAATAACAAATGAAGAATTTCAAGCCGCTCGGGCTTCCTAGTATCCCGCCTCAATCGCCGATTTTAATGCCCTTTTCTGATCACCCGGTAAGAACGCTGCGTCTACCGCATGCAAATTGCATTGCCGGAATTCCGCTGCCCCCCAGCCAAATGCCCGATGCAGTTTTTGGTACTCTTCAGAAAGTGACACGCCGACCAGCGTCCGCCCATCGGTATTGATACTGAGCGGGTAGCCATTTCGGTAGAACCAGTCGACCTTGTGGCCTGCAAGGGTTTCGTAGATACCCGTTTGCACATTACTCGTTGGGCAAATTTCAAGATGAATATTGTTGCGCCTGAGCAATTGCAGTACCGCCTTATCCTCTACGCTGCGCACGCCGTGGCCGATACGCTGCACCTTCAGTTGCTCTAGAGTCTGCCGCACGCTTGAGGCCCCTCTTGCCTCACCGGCGTGGGCGGTGGCGGGCAAACCAGCTTGGTGTACCGCTTCGAATGCAGCCACATGCGGGGATAGTGGATAGCCCGCCTCGTCACCCGCGATGTCAAACCCGAGCACTCCGTTTTCCCGGTACTGTTGTGCCAAAGCTGCGGTTTGCAAGCCCTGCGCCTCGTTGAAGCTGCGCAGGGTACAGAGGATTAAGCCCGCCTTCACGCCTGTTTGCTGCTGCCCTTCCGCCAGGCTTGAGGTCACGGTATCCATCACCGCTTCGGCGGAGAGACCGGCTTGTGTGTGCAGCAGCGGGGCAAAACGGATTTCTGCGTACAGCACTTGCTCTGCCGCCAGTTGTTCCAGCAAGTCTAGGGTCACCAGACGTAACGACCGTTCGTCTTGCAGTAGCCGTATACCCGCCTGTGCATAAGAAAGGAACTCTGCCAAATCCCGGCATTTGGGGGGTGCCATGAAGGTGTCCCGAAAAGCAGCCCGGCTTAGCCCGGGGCGCAGGGCTTCCGCCACTTTGTAACTGATGGAGCAATCGAGGTGCAGGTGCAATTCTATTTTTGGAAAGGCGGTAAAGTCCATGTGATCGCAGTTGAGGGCGCAAGGTACGAACTTTTAAAATGCACTTTTTTCGGCTGTGTTGTGACCTGCCGCTTGCCCTGCCGTCACAAGGGTGACTTTAATTTGAACAAGGGGAACAAACCATACTGTGAGAAAACAGTGTTCATAATCCCATGAGTGTTGCCGCACGGCTTTGGCTGTGCGGCTTTTTTTTGTCTTTCTCAAAAGCCCGATTCGTCTATCTTTGGGTAACTCAAGATCGCATTATGAAAACCTACCTTTTTCTTTTCTTCTTATGGATTAGCTTTTCGGCTAATGCCCAAGACAGCTTGCAACTTGATTTCCCTGCCGACTGGGCGGGCGTGTGGACGGGGGAGCTGAACATCTACGATCCGCAGGGCTTGCAGCAATCTGTGCCGATGGAGCTGCACATTCTGCCGCGCGACAGCTTTTACACCTGGACGATCGTCTACGGCCAACAGCCGCGCCATTACCTGCTCAAACCCCTTCAGCCAGAGCAGGGGCTGTACCTTATTGATGAGCAAAACAGTATCGGCATGGAAGCCACCCTTATCAACGGCAAACTATACAGCCGCTTTGAGGTGATGGGCAATTTGCTGCTGAGCACGTTAGAGCTTCAAGCGGACGGCCGGTTGCGCTACGAGATTATTTCGGGCAGCTTGGAAGCCCTGAGCACAAGCGGCGGCGAACGGGTAGAGGGGGAGGATACCCCCGAAGTCAAGGCTTTCCCCGTCAGCGTGCAACAGCTCGCTTTTCTACGCAAAAAGGAATAATCGAACATGCCCCCCGGGTTCGCCTGTTTTATAATTGTCTGATTTTGAAGGTGCAAGGCAAATAGTTGCTTTTGCGAATGCGCTATAGGCAGCATTCCTTTCGAGCAATATTATAGTCTGACAACCCGAAATTTGTGAATTCTGACTTGCTCTTTTTCCGCCTTGCTGCGTTGGAAAGCCTCAACAGAACTTAGGCTATGCCTACGTTTTCCGC
>JAAAOU010000214.1 GCA_009908745.1 Bacteroidota bacterium | reverse complement strand
CGGCCTCCTTTTCGAGCAGCACGGTATCGATCTGGTAGGCGGAGAGATTCCGCGCGATCGAGGCACCACTGACACCGGCACCGATGACGGCGACGCTATGGCCTGGCTGGCGGAGTGTTACCTCAGCGCCAAACGCTTTGATGAAGCCCTGGAGCTCAGTCAGCGCGCTATGGGGTTCTCCCCCAACAACCCTTTTCTGCAGTACACCCTGGCACGGGCTTATTTTTACAACCAGCGTACCAAAGACGCCCGCGACACCATCAAGCAGGCCCTGCAGCAAAACCCGGCGGACCCCGACTTCTTCCTCTTGCTCGCCCATGTGGCGTTCTACGAAGAAAAGTGGCAAGAAGCACTCGACGCCGCCGAGCAGGGGCTGGAACTCGATGCCGAGAACGTCAACCTCGTCAACCTCCGCGCGCAGGCGCTCATCAAGCTCAACCGAAAGGCGGAAGCTGCCGACACCATCGACTACGCCCTCAACAAAGCGCCCGAGAACAGCTACTCCCACGCCAACCGCGGCTGGGTCGCCATCGAACAGGGCCGCTTTAAGGAAGCGCAGCTGAATTTCCGGGAAGCACTCCGCCTGGAACCCAATAACGAATTTGCCCGCTCCGGCCTGAAAGAAGCCATCAAGGGGACCAATGTCTTCTACCGCGCTGTGCTCAAGTACTTCCTCTGGATGGCGAAAATGAACGAGCGCAACCGCTGGGCGTTCATCATCGGTGCTTATGTGCTGTACCGGGTGTTGATCGCCGTGGCGGAAAATGTACCAGCCATCGCGCCCCTGCTCTACCCGCTTATCGCCTTCTACGTTTTGTTTGCCCTTTCCTCCTGGATTGCCGTGCCGATTTCCAATTTGTTCTTGCGCCTGCACCCCATCGGGCAGCACGCCCTGAGCGAAGATGAAAAGATGGCCTCTAATATCGCCGGGGGGCTACTGGGGCTGGCGCTGCTGTCTATCGTGGCCTACCTGCTGACGGATGTGCAGCAACTGCTGTTTCTGAGTGTCGTATTCGGCCTCTTGCTCATTCCGGCAGGCGGTACGTTTACGGTTAGCAAAGGCACGAAGGCCCGGCGCTCGCTGACGATCTACAGCTTGGTATTGGCAGGAGCGGGCATAGCTGGCGCGTTGTTGCCCGCCCTAGGCAGCTGGCTGCTGGTGGTGTTTGCCATCGGCATTTTCGCCTACGGCTGGGTTGCCAATTACCTGATTGGGCAGGATGCCAAAGCCTTTTAGTGGATTAGAGTCGTGTACTGGCGCAGCAAAGCTTAAAATACAGTATATTTATACACATAAACTGTGTAAAATGAAAAATATCACCTTAGCTATCCCCGATGAGCTGCTAGAGAAAAGTAAAGCCTATACTGAGCTACATGGCAAAAGCCTTAATGAGTTTGTGGTAGAACTACTAAGGCGATATGTAGCGACCAGCAAAAAGAGCCCCGCAGAACAGTTACTTGAAAGAAGTAATAGCCTAAGCGTGTCAACAAAGAACTGGAGGAATAACGTAAGCTAAATCAACCCCCTAGATTTCAATTCCAAGTACTTATTCACGGTATTGATCGACAGGTCTTCGGGTCGGGTGAGCACACTTTGGATGCCGTACTGCCGCAGCATTTGCACCATCTGCTGCTTCTCGTTGAGGAACTTGCGCGCGACGGTCTTTTGGTAGATGCCCTCCAGCGTATCCGCTTCCTCCTCCACAAACTGCCGGATTTCGGTATTCTCGAAGAAGACCACCACCAGCAGGTGCAGCCGGTTGATACGGCGCAGTACGGGCAGCACCCGCTCCAGGGCAAACCGGCTTTCAAAATTGGTATACAACAACAGCAGACTGCGCCCCTTGATCAACTTGCGGGCGGCGTAGTACAGCAGTTCGTAGTTGGCTTCCACCGGGCGTTCCTGCTCCTTATAGAGGGCGAGGAGTATCTTATTGAGCTGCGTGGGCTTGCTGTCCGACTTGACCGCCGCGCCAACTTTGTCGGAAAAAGTGATCAGGCCCGCGCGGTCGTACTTTTGCAGCGCCACATTGGAAATCGCCAAGCTGGCATTGATGGCGTAATCCATTAAGCTCAGCCCCCCGAAGGGCATTTTCATCACCCGGCTTTTATCGATGACCGAGTAAACCTGCTGGGCGCGCTCGTCCTCGTACTGATTGACCATAAGCGTATTGCGGCGGCTGCTGGCTTTCCAGTTGATGCTGCGGTAGTCGTCCCCCCGCACATAGTTCTTGATCTGCTCGAATTCGTAGCTGTGCCCGATCCGGCGGATTTTCTTGATGCCCTGATACTGGGCGATACGATCAAAGGCCCGCAGTTCCAGCTGCTTCATCTGCAGGATAGACGGGTAGACCGGCACGGCTTCCTCCGCGCCGAACTGCAGGCGGCGTTGTAACAAACCCAATGGCGTGGAGAGGAAAAGATTGATCTGGCCGAAGGTATATTCCCCCCGCTCTACCGGGCGTAAGCTGTAGGCAATACTGTCGCTGTCATTGGCGGGCAAGCGCAGGGTACGCTCGAAATCCCGCCGCTGAAACTGCACGGGCAATTCGTCGATCAGCGTGACAGAAAGCGGAAACGAGGTTGCGCTGTCGAGTTGCACCGCCACTTCATTCTCATCCCCCAACCCAAATACCTTGGGCAGCACCCGCTGCGCGTTGATCTGCGTGGTATTGCTGTACAGGAGTATACCATCGAGCAACAGGGCGGCCAAAAACAGCACGAATACCGCCTGCGCCACCGGAAACAGCGGCGGCAGCCAGAAGCTGACCACGAACAGCACAACCAATGCGCCGAGCACCCAGAAAAACCGATTAGGAAGGAACAGCTGCTTCATTAGCGGGGGACTTCTATCTTCTGCACAATCTGCTGAATAACTTCCTTGGTGTCATACCCTTCCATCTCCCGTTCTGGGGTAAGGATGACCCGGTGGTTGAGCACAGGGTAGGCCACCAGCTGAATATCGTCCGGCGTCACAAAGTCGCGACCGTCCATTGCGGCTACGGCCTTGGCCATTTTCATCACCGCCAGGGAGGCGCGCGGCGAAGCCCCGAGGAAGAGGTCACCGTTGTTCCGCGTATCGTGTATGATGTGGGCGATGTAATCCAGCAGCTCCTCCCGGATATGCACCTGCTGTACTAAAGCCTGGCACTCCTTGATTTCGCTAGCTTCGAAAACAGGCTGGACGACCTCGCGCTTCGCCATCCCGAAATCGGATTGGAAACGGCGCAAGATCAGCTTCTCTTCCTCCAGCTTGGGGTATTCCAGGTTGATCTTGGCCAAAAAGCGGTCGAGTTGGGCTTCCGGCAATTTGTAAGTCCCTTCCTGCTCGATGGGATTCTGGGTGGCGATAACGAAGAAAGGCGCCTCCATGCCATAAGTGTTGCCGTCTACCGTCACCTGATACTCTTCCATGACCTCAAAGAGTGCCGCCTGTGTCTTCGCCGGCGCGCGGTTGATCTCGTCAATGAGCACAAAGTTAGAGAACACCGGGCCTGCACTGAAAGTAAACTCGGAGTCCTTCATGTTGAAAATAGTCGTCCCCACCACA
>JAAAOU010000484.1 GCA_009908745.1 Bacteroidota bacterium | reverse complement strand
CGGAACCATCACACTGTGGCGTCACAGCAAGGCCACTGGGCGGCATACACTGGGCTGAGGCATAAGAAACACCGAAGCCCACCGCCAGCAGTACCATTACTGCCCGGATCAAGCGTGATGGGGAAACGAAAGTAAAATTCGTTTTTTCCATAAGATCACGATTTGTTTGAAATTCAGATAAATAAAAAGGTCGTAGCTTATTATATAGCCTTGTTATACACTGGCGAGGTCAACACCAATGTTCACACCGTGAAGATACGATTTAAATGGCACTTACAAGAAAATTTGCACTCATTAATTATAATGCCCCGGATGGAGAGGGGGATAAAAGCGTACAACTTACCCCATCAAGCAATGGCGTAGGAAGTTAGCCTACACTTAACTTTCAGTATCTGCCGGATGTCTTCCAAATCCACTTCGTAGGGCTTATACACAGAATCATTGTCAGAAATAAGCCGGAGGCTAGTAACCTCATCCCCGTCGCGCAGTTGTTGGATGCGCTTGGCAACTACGGTATCGGTAACTACGACGTACACATGATTGTCGCGCAGGGTGCTGCCCCGCTCCAGCGGCTCGCATACGACGACGTCGCCGTTGGTTACCGTGGGCATCATGCTGTCCCCACTTATTTCAAAGGCGATGAGCTCCCCTTCCAGATGCGGGATAGAAAATTTGTTGAGGTTTTTCAGGTACTTGCTGTCTTGATGTTCGAGCGCATAACCAGCTAGTGCCCGTTCAGGGACAAGGGTAATGTTGTTGCGGCTCGTCCAGCGGCGCTCTTCCAAGGAACGGACCGGGATTTCTCCGGGGGACACCATGCCGTCGGTAAACATATCCTCGGACACCCCAAACAAATAGTTGGCATTTACGCCGTAGGTTTCGAACAGCTTGTGCAGTTGGTCCACCGTGATATTGCGTTGCCCTTTGAGAATACTGTTGATGACGTGGTTGTAAGTACCTAGATACTTTGCAATATCCGACTTCCCTTTGATGACTTTATTTTTTTCTAAGGTGTAGTAGACATCCCTAAATCGCTGATTTACAACATGGTCTGAAAAATCCGCCATAATATCCAAACAATTATGTTTAAAATACTTGCCAAATACAAACTTATTGTTTTATATTTGTGGTGCGCAGCGGCTGTTGCCGCAATTTGTTGCGTGAAAATACAAAAGGTTTCGCAAAAATCACACCTTATGAGTGCATTTCATCAAAAAGGCTACGAAATAAAGGCTAAAGAGAGACAGAGAGAGACTTTATCAAGTCAGCAAAGCGGTGTAAGCCACTCTCGCCGTTCACAGCGCGTTGTTTTAAGCGTGGAGCAACTGTTAAACCGTTTGCTAAAAGGAGCAGGCAAGCTGCTGACGGCTCTGCATTTCCAACTGTACCGGCTAAGCGGCGGGCGGCAGACGGGAAAATGGAACATCCCTTGGTTCAAGATAGGCTTGGCGGCGCTGGCCTTCTTCATCCTAAGCCAGAAAAACGTACAATTCTCCTTCAACATCAAAGCTCCCTTTTCTTCCTTTTCGGAAAAAGAAGAGCAAGCAGAACAAATGGGCATCGCCCAGTCTATCGCTTGGCGGCAACAAGGGGAAAGCGGCGGCCTTCCAACCGTCATTGAGGATCGGGCACCGGCCTATATCCGCCGCTTTTCAAAGGTAGCCCGGGCCGAACAAGACAAATACGGTATCCCGGCCAGCATCAAAATGGCACAGGCCATACTCGAAAGCCAGGCCGGCTTGCTAGCCGAACGTAGCGGCGACAACAACCACTTTGGCGCGCCAATGGCCAAGCAGAACTACGAAAGCGCCTGGGCCAACTGGAGGGCGCATAGCATACACATTGCCCAAAACTACCCCAACCTTTTCCAACATGGCGACCGGGTAGAAGATTGGGCGGCAGCCCTCGCTGATTCGCCCTACACGTCTGACCCTAACTATGCATTGAAGTTGATGCAGCTCATCGAGCATTTTCAACTACAGGAACTCGACCGATAAAAGCTTTCCTTAAGTGGTTTTCTCATGATTGTAAGCACGGCCGCCCGTTTCGCAATGGGCGGTCTTTTTATTCCCATAATGTATTCGCTCCCACATTTCGCCATCAATTTCGCACTTTGTTTTGTTGATTTGGCGTTGTATCCTAAGTCACAAAGAGCAGCAAACCGCTATGAAAGTACTGATTTACAGCTTGATCATCGCTTTGTCCAGTTCCGTTTTTACCTTTTTACTGCTGACAAAGTACTATTTGCCCCCCTCCAAAGCAGCGACACCGCCTGTGCGGCTGGTCAGGCAAACTGCGCCGCCAACGGTCCCCGCTATCAACACCAGCCCCCAACAGACAGCCAACGAGGTTCCTGACGCAGATTTTGTCAGCACCTCAAAGATTGTCACAGCAGCCGTGGTCAACATCAACACCTTGAGTGCTAGCGGGTACAAAGTGTCTTCGGGCTCCGGCGTCATTATCTCCTCCGACGGGTACATCATCACCAACCACCATGTCATCGAGGATGGCTCTACCTTTGAGGTAACGATGTACGACCGCCGCAAGCTGGAAGCCACCCTTATCGGCTCTGACCCCTCCACGGACTTGGCACTCGTCAAAGTCAATGGGCGGGGGTTGCATACCGTATCTTACGGAGACTCCGACCAAGTGGATGTGGGGCAGTGGGTACTGGCTGTGGGCAACCCTTTCAACTTGTCTTCTACGGTGACCGCCGGTATCGTCAGCGCCAAGGCCCGGAATATCAATATCCTGCGTGGTGCCTACGCCATCGAGTCTTTCATCCAAACTGATGCCGTGGTTAACCCGGGCAACAGTGGGGGCGCGCTTGTCAATGAGGCGGGAGAGCTTATCGGTATCAACACTGCCATCATCAGCGAATCCGGCGGGTACGAAGGCTACTCCTTTGCCATACCGTCCAACTTGGTCCGCAAGGTGGTCTACGATATCCGGGAATACGGCGAAGTGCAACGCGCGATCTTGGGGGTCAGCATCATGGAAGTGACGGACGAGAGCGCGGCCCGCAATGCGTTACCCAGCGTATCCGGCGTCTACATCACGAATGTGAGCCGGGGCAGCAGTGCGGCGGAAGCCGGGCTGAAAGCCGGAGATATTATCATCAGCATCAACAACGTGAAAACGAATTCTGTGCCAGAACTGCAAGAACAAATTGCATTGTACCGCCCCGGCGAGCGGGTCAGCCTGGAATTCTTCCGCGAGGGCAAAAAGTTCCGCCGGGATAATGTGCTGCTGAAAAGCCTGCAACAGTCGGAGGGCAAAGGCGGGCGATAGCCTTCATTATCAGGGGACAAAGGCTTTGAACAATACGCTGGGCTTTGACGCACTCAAGCAGTATGCTTGCCCGGCGGGTGCCACCCATGTATGCCCCCTGTTGTACGACGTTCCTCCCAGCGTGACTTCCCCTTTTAGCAAAATCAGGATTTCCAATGATGAAGTTTGATGGTGGTAGGTGGCAGCAGCAGGTAATTCAATTTTATTGAGCTGAAAATCAGGGGCTGAGGCAGGGTAGGCTATTTCGTAAGCCCCAGCTTGCTCCC
>JAAAOU010000145.1 GCA_009908745.1 Bacteroidota bacterium | reverse complement strand
CACACTTATTACAGCCCAAAGGTTAGCGAATCCTCAGCTTATCTGGATTTTTTGCTGGAATTACCGCACCGGGGCGTGCTCGTCTATTCATCGGACGCAGGGGCGGAGTTCGTTGCCCAATACCAAGATACCCTGCGGCGCGCAGGCTACCGCTTGAACATCGCCGCCTACGAAACCTTCCGCAGGGGGTTTGACAAAGACAAGATATTCAAGGAATGCCAAGCCTGCGGTGTGCCGACGATGAAGACGAAAGAGATTGAATCGGTGGGCGACCTATACGCCGCGGCCGAAGCGTTTGGGTTTCCGCTGATCCTCAAACCAACCCGCCTAGCGGGTGGCGCTTACCGCAAAGTCACCGATACGGAGCGTATCCCCGAAGTTTACGCTTACATGCGGGCATTGATCCGGTCAGAGGAGCACGCGGCGCAGCAGTCCTGCCTGATTGCGCAGGAGTTTATAGCGCACCACCACCAGGACATCTACTGTTGCGAAACCTATTACCCGGCCAACCGCCCGGAGCGATGTTTCCTGTCCATTCAAAAAGTGCGGCCCAACATCAACTACGATGGCACGGTGGGCTCGCGGCTGTACGCGGGGCAAACCGTTGAGCTGCCCGAACTGGAGCGGCTCAGTGCGCAAATACTGGACCACTTGGGCTGGAAAGGCTTTGCCCACCTCGATTGGCTATACTCGGAAAAGTACAAGCAATTCCTGCTCTGTGAAATCAACCCCCGGCTGCCCGGTTTCTCGAATTTCACAACCGCTGTGGGCTTCGATATGGCTTGGTACTACTACGCTGACCTGACGGCACGGCAAGCCAAGCCATTCCGCTTCCGGCGGGCGCTTTACTTCGAGGCGCTGCGCCACCCGGGCGACCTGACGACGAACTTGCTGGCCGTAACCAAAGGGCACCTTAGCCTCTGGGCCTTTCTCCAACCTTATTTGAAGATTTTCACCTTCCGGTATAAGGTGGTTATGGATGTTTACTACGGCACCGACCCGGGACTGACCTGGGCAAACTATAAAATATCTTTCCGGAATTTATTGAAAAAAATAAGCAGGCCATGATGTTCGACCTAGCCGGTTACCTATCCAATACGACATCTTCCCCCGCTATCGACCTAGCATCGGTATGGGCGGTTTACGACGGACTGCTCGAGCGGGAGACCCGGCCCGTACAGCACCGGGGCGGCAACCTCCATCTAAGCGGCCTGTGCTGGGCAGAAAGCACCGTGGACTTGGTCGATGAGGCGGGCATTACTGTAACCATTTATGGCGACTGCTATACCCGGATCAACGAAAGAACGGGCGAAAACGGCCGGCGCCTCCACGCTGCTGATGTGTGGCGATTCTACCGTGCCGCTGAGCTTGATTTCCTGGGCCGGCTGAAGGGCAACTTCATCCTCCTGATCTCCGATACGGGCAAGAACGAAACGTATTTCATCGCCGACCCGATCACACAACGCCCTTTTTATTACATCAACACGCGGCTCGGGCTGCTCTTTTCTTCTTCCCTGGCCGCCCTGAAAACCATGATGGCCGAGTTGGAGCTCCCCACGCCGATCGACCATGCTTCCATCATTGAGTACTACCTATTTGATTTCATCTTGGGTGGCCAGACCATGATACAAGGCGTGCGGGAATTACAAGCCGGCCAGCTGCTCCGGGTGCGGGGTGGGGAAACTGAGCTAACGGCTTACAGTGACCCTTATGCGTTATTTGCCCTGACCGGCCAGCCGCTGCGGGAGCCACAGGCAGGAGCATTGCTCGCCGACATCCTCAAGAAGAATATCACATTGTACACAGACGGGCCCGACAAAACAGCGCTGGCGCTTACCGGCGGCTACGATTCCCGGTCGATCGCCGCCCTGCTGGGGGAAGACTTCAACCGCTACCAGTATTACAGCTACGGTTTCCCACAGAGCTGGGACCTCAAAATCCCGCAGGTGCTGGCCAGCGAGAACAAGCTGCACTATCAAACCATAGACCTCAACGGCGACTTCCGGCGGGACCTCCCCCTTTACGCCCTGAAAGCGATTCAACTTGGTGACGGCCTGGTGGAGGCGAGCCGGGCCAACTACGTTTACGTTTACAGCAATCACCTGACGGGCAAAGAATCTATCCTCTCTGGCCTGCTGGGCAGTGAATTGATCAAGACCCCATCGAGCCGCGGGCTTTATGTGGATGAGCATATCCTCTCGCTGCTCAAAGCCGAGGACCCGGAGCGACAATTCGAGCAATTGTACGACGACATGATCGCCAAAGGGATATTTGCCGGAGATGTTGCGGCCTCCCACCGGGAAGCGGTCAAAAAAAGGGTGCTAGGAAACCCCCTTATTGTCAATGCCCAACCCCTCAATAAAAAGCTGTTTTACTTCATACTGCTGATCGGGGCAAGAAAATACTTTTCCAAAGAAGTCCGACTGGAGCGGTTCTTCATCAACAACAAAACGCCCTTTTTCGACATCGACTTCATCCGGGCGCTGCTGCGTACGCCCTTCCCTTGGGTATACAACTACAGCGAAGAGAAAAAATGGAGGAACAACCTGAAGATTTATAAGGTGTACGCCAACCTGATCAGCCATAACCAACGCTTGCTGAAGACGATCAGCACCCATGGCTTTGCCCCCAAATACTTGATGTCTAAATGGTACTACCCCATACTGGCTTTTCAGTTCTTTACCACCAAGAAAAAAATGGCCAGAGAAAACCAATTGAAGTTCGACGATGAGCTGAAAGGCTTCTTCGCCCAGCACCCGCTGCCTGACAGCCCCCCCGTTCCTGTAACCGCAGCAACCCTGGCTATCCTGGAAAAAACCGATGTCAAAAACTACCTGAAAATGAATTCGCTCTGCTTGTGGCTGGCGTTTTTCGCTAACCCAAAGACTGCTGTAGCCTGATCTACCGGCAGTCATGCTCGGCGTATCTGCTTGCGACACACATTTTGCATACTCCCTGACCTACTTCAACGCCGTTATCAAACCAAGAAAAATGAAGCGTGTCTTACACCTTTTGAGGAAAAAGAGTCAACTGACCTTTCCTTTCATCAACAACCAGATCAACCGTCACGTCGACTTTCAGCCCTACGTGGGGGTAAAAGACAACTGGATTAGAGACGGAGAAAATGTCTTTTCCGAAGATACCGTCAACGCTACCAAGTACCTAGACTTGGGCCCGCCCCTCAATGCTTACGAAAAGCTACTCTCGCGTTCTTCCAGGACGCTCTCCAAGAGGCAGGTCGGAAAATTGACCCGCTTTATCAGGGAGAACCGGATCGACATTTTGCATTTCCACTTCGGCACCGACTGCGGCACTTATTATCCACTGCTGAAACATGTCGACATGCCTTCCGTTGTCTCTTTTTATGGGTATGACTGCTCATCGTTTCCCTCCTATGCCTGGGGGTACGGCCGGCTTTACTTGGGCAACCGGGTATTCAAAAGGGTGTCTAAGGTTTTTGCCATGTCGCCCGACATGAGGGAAGACTTACTCCGCGCCGGGTGCCCAGCGGACAAGATTGCCGTTCATTACTACGGTACCGATACCAGGCGGTTCGCGCTGCAGC
>JAAAOU010000285.1 GCA_009908745.1 Bacteroidota bacterium | reverse complement strand
GGCTGCACACTGATATAGACCAGGCAGCAGAAAGTCACTGCCCGGCAAAAAAGCCTACTGCGAAGTATCCTCCACCTGCAGCCGCTGCACCTGCATGGTTATGGGCATAGGCGGGTCGATAACCGTATTGCCCACCTTTTGCAGGAAGCCATAGAGCACTAGCGGGAAAGGCGGTTGGCCGCCGGGCCAGTCCTCGGCATTATCGGTGCTCTCGTCTAGGGTGAGCAGCATGTTGCCCTGCGAGCCGGCCTCAAGCGTGACACCAGCGGCAGTCAAGGAATCCAGCAGGGCGACAAAACGCCCCTTGCCCATGGTCATCTGGTCAGGGTTGTTGACCGAGCGGAAGCGGGTGATATTGGATTGACTGTTGCCACCGGGCAGTAGCTCGACAGATTGGATGCGAAACTGGAAAGGGTCGGCAAAGTAGAGGCAGGAATCGACGGGCCAGGTCCGGCGTAAAGTGGTGGTGGATGTATGGTCATCATCACCCGTTTGGGCTGTAGCCGTACTGATGGCTGCCGTGCAAAACAAAAGTAGAAATAGCAGGGTCGGTTTCATGTTGATTTTTTTTAGGAGATTAGGGAAGAATGATCAGTTTCTGGGTGTGCAGCCGCTGCGTCCGGCTTTGGATGCTGAGCACGTACAGCCCGCCGGGCAGCGTACCGTCCATTTGTAGGGTACCCGCCGTGCTTAGGCGCTTGCTATAGACGGTTTTGCCCATCATGTCAGTCAGCCACAGCTCAACAGGCTGGTCAGCGGGCAGGCCTTCGCAGAAAAACGGCGTCCCCATACGGTAAGGGTTGGGGATGGGGCAGGACCCGAGTTGGGCGATTTTTTCGGTGTCTACCATTACATCCGACCAGTAGTGTTGCCGCTGCAAGCTGACTTGCTGGTTGAGCCATTTTTCCTGCTCCTCATTCCAGTATTGCCAGCCTCTGTCCTGTAGTATGCGCCCGTCTTCGTATACGGCCTGATGGCGGGCGAAGAGGTCCCATTGGTTTTCATTGGTGTTCCAGCTATCGCCAAAGAGGTTAAATACGCCCCCCGCCAGGAAGTAGTACAACTGGTAGAGCGGTTGCCAGGCGTCCCCCTGCCATTCGGACAAGGTGCGGTTTTCCAGCTGTAGCCCAGTGTTATACTGTAGTTCTTCCCGTTCCACATTGGCCCAGCTCATCTGTTCGGCGTCCCAGCGTTGCTTGACGATGTTGGTCCAGGAGCCGAGGCTGTTGTTCTGGTAAAGCATCCGGGTTTGGTTGATCCAGCTTTGCTCGTCGGCATCGAAGGTTTGCTCCTGCACGGTGGTGACCAGGCCGGTGCCATCTTCGTAGAGCCAGCCGCGGCGGCGGGTATTAGCCCAGCTGCCGTCTATCCAGCGTTCCTGCAGTTGTTGGGTGGGCTGCCCTGTAGCATTGTAGCTTGTCGTTAAGCGGCTTACGTCCGTCCACTGCGTACCGTCCCAGCGCTGTAGCAGCCTAGAAGTGGGGTTGCCGGCGTTATCGTAAGTATAGGTCCACTGCCTGTGGTTTTCTAAAGGCATGCCCGGGGTGGGTGCCCTTTTGGTCAATTTGCTGAGCATATTGCCTTCGCCATCGTAGGTGTAGGTGCGTTCGGTACGGTCGGCAAAACTTTGAACGGCAGGGCGCCAGAACTGAATGAGCAGACTGGCCAGTTCGCCATCGGTGTAAGTGTAGGCCCGGCGCCGCCAGTTTTCCCAGTCGCCCATGTTGTTGCGGCGCTGTGTGAGGATGGTCAATGGCCTGCCATCGTCGTCGTACTCCTGGAAGTAGACGCGCTCGGCACCGGTGAAGTTAGTGGTGCCCGGCACGCCACCCCGGACGTAGATGGAATCGCGCTGCCACTGTTGTGCGGGTAGCAAAACGGGGAGCAGCGAGCCGAGCATAAGGCCCACGAGCAAGGGAAGTGAGGTGCGGGTTTGCATAGGTGTTTGGTTTTGGTTGGGATAAAAATACTAAAAAATTGCATTTGCTTGACAAAAGCAGTTCGTTGAAGGCACTACCGCGGTCACCGGCTGCAAAGCCTACAGCGCAGCCGTCCAGTACATGACCTGCTCCCAAGCCGTTTTGCGCCGTCCATCTTCGTAGTGGATCAGGCCGATAGAAGCAAGCACCGCTCCGTATTGCTCGATGAATTCCTCAGGGACGCCTTCTTCGTAGGTTGTATTCAGTACCGCAATGGCTTCGGGCGACCAGTCGACAAGCTGAAAGACAAAAGCAGCGCGCATCCGCGGCTCCTGCTGCATGCGGCTGAAGAAGGTATCGAAAAAGGCCGCTTGAATGGCTTCCGAACTGTTGAGCAAATTAGAATTGCTGTGCATGCCGAGCTCCTGAAAGACGACGGCTTTTTCCGGCGCGAAGTCCAGCACCGCATCCATTTCGGCTTCAATCTCTGCTGCCGTGTAGGGTTGGTCGATTGGGAACAAACCCGAGCCATACAGATTGAAGCACGCAATATCCATTTCTGGGCGCAGGAGCTCCATCTCCGCCCGGCTCGCGGGCATATTGCCAATATTGAGCGTGACGGTCACGGCCATTTCCGGGGACAGCCCGTGGATGTGTGTGCGGCTTTCGGCCAAAAAAGTGCGAATCTGTGCCGCTAGTTCCGGCCTTTCGGCAAAAAAGTTGTCGGGTTCGTTGGCGATGGTAATCCCCCAGCCACCTTCTTCTACCAACATGGGAATCACCCAGTCCATCAACTGCTGGAAACGAGTGATCAATGCCGGGTCGTCCATAGCTTCCCCCTGCAAATCGGCAGGTAATACAGGACCGTCGCTATCGTAGGCCGGCAGGGTGAGAAAAGGTTGCAGCCCTTGCGCCGAAAGCTCCTGCAGCGCGCTGCGCAGGGCCTCTTCATCGTATTGCCCTGGTGCGGGCTCTAGCTCCGGCCAGTCGATTTGCAGCCGCCCTACAGACAGGCCGGTGGACAAGGCTTCTTGCCAACGGGCCTCGATAGAGTCTTCCGTTGCCGGTGGATGGTCAGGGTTGAAGCCAGTGATCATACCGATGTGTTGCCCGGGGCTGAGCAAAGGAAGCTCGGCAGCTTCTGAGCTTGATGGGGTGGGGGCAGGGGCTTCTTCGCAAGCCCACAAGCCAATCAGCAGGCTTATGACTAATAAGAGGAGGTATCGCATGGTTTTTTGTTACAAGACGGATCAGCGGTGCAGTTGCCTACAGCGATAGCCTGCTTTTTTTAATATAGGAGCAAGCAGCTCGTCCTTCTAGCCTATGCCAATGCCCCTCCGCTTGTAACCAATGTGCCGATGTACCATTATGAGGTAAAAGTATGTACCGCCCCCTATTGCTTGCCATCTTTCTATTTGCGGCTATCGCGGCCCCTGCTCAACATAAGTCATCCACCCCATACACCGATCTTCCGGTCTACTTTGATTTTGGGGCGGATACCCTGACGGCCAAGGCAAAAGGGCGCCTGCAACAGCTCGCCGGCGACATCCGGGAGCTGCCGGGGCTGGAAGTCCGCCTTGCCGCCCACACTGATGCTATTGGCAGCGCCGAGGCCAATGTAGCGCTATCGGGCCGGCGGGCGCAGGCGGTGTCGGCAATGCTTACAGCGGCGGGTGTGCCTGACAGTACGATTCAGTATGTAAAGCAGGGCGAAGCGGCACCGGTAGCGGATAACAGCACCCCCGAGGGCCGGCAGCAAAACCGGCGGGTGGAGGTCACCGTGTTTTCTACCCTGCCTATGCGGGAACTCAGTGGGCAGATTCAGGCGGAGCATGGGGGCGAAGGCGTGCCCGCTACCGTCTTGCTCAGTACGCCTACTTGGTCGGATTCCCTGCAGACGGATACCGCGGGCCGCTTTCAAACTGTCGTCCCCGCTTTGGAAAAAGTACGGATCGATGCCTTTGCCAAAGGCTTTTTCTTCGATACTAAAATCGCCCCTCCGGATACGAGTCGTTCCAAAGTAGACATGGTGCTCCCTCTACCGCGCGCTGAAAAAGGCGTGGCATTGCCCGTCAAACGCCTGCATTTTTTGGGGGGCCGCGCCGTTCTGCGGGCGAAGTCTATCCCGGAGCTCGACCGCCTAATGCGGTTCTTGCAAGTCAACGACGGTATGCATATTTCTATCCACGGCCATGTCAACGTGCCTAATACCCCTCCCGTGGCGGAGCAGACCGCTGAATTCCAATTATCCGTGCGCCGCGCCCGCCACATCTACGAGTTTTTGATCGATAATGGCGTGGCCCCCGAGCGCCTGTCTTACGAAGGCCATGGCAATAGTATGATGCTGTACCCCAAGGCGGTGTCCGCGGGGCAGCAGGCGGCGAACCGGCGGGTGGAGGTGCGGGTGGAGTGAGAAAATGGAAATGGGAAATTGGAAGTCGGAAGTCGGAAATCGGAAGTGGGAAATTGGAAGTCGCCCGCCTTCGTTCTGTTCCCGACAGCTGTCGGGACTGCGGGCAGAGGAAGCTTGCCCTGAAGGCGAAACGACGGTAGGGAGTGAAGTCCTTCAGGGTGGGAAGTGGGAAATTGGAAGTGGGAAATGGGAAATGGGAAATTGGAAGTCGGAAGGGGGAAATCGGAAGCTTGCCCGGCCCCATGCAGCCAACCACGCAGTAACTTAAAACCTGACCCCCACCTCCGTCTGCCATTGCCAGCTCGGCCAGCGTTGTTCTTGCAAGTCGAAGCCCTGGCCCTCCAGCATCAGGTAACTGTCCCGCCATAAGCGGAGCCGCATGCCGCCCTTGAAGAAAGGCAGCCAGTGTTGGCGGGGTAGTGGTACCATCCCGGATGCAGAATCGGTGGTATGCCAGCGGTACCATTGGCCGCCCAAGCCGGTATAGGGGACCCAACGCCCTTGTCCGTGGTATAGCCGCACGCTAGCTTCCTGTAGCCAATACTGCAAGGGGATTTGCTGCAAGGCGTCACCCGAAGCAGTCGTGTGCTGTAATTGGCCCGTTCCTTTGCCTAAGGTGTACTGCAGTTGCAGCTTTTCGGAAAGGAAGTACCCCCAACTGCCCAGTACGGGCATGCCTTCTAGCTGCAGCGTGGTCTGTGCGGCAGGGTGCTCCGGCAGGCCCCAGTTTCGTACGGGTAAGTCGGGTAGGGGTTGGCTGGCTCGCCCCGCTGTAACGTAAAAATCGCCCGGCGCCGCCAGTTGGCCCAATTGCACCGTGATGGTTTGCTGGCAGCTGTTGGTGTTGCCGCAGGCATCGGTAGCCGTCCAGGTGCGTACGATGAAGCCTTCGCAGTTGTTGAAATTACTTAGGTCATCTGTAAAGTTCACTGTAACGTTCGGGGAACAAGCGTCCTGGGCAAGGGGCGTACCTGTTATTTCCAGGTCGTTCTCTTGGTTGCAAAATACGGTCACATTGGTCGGGCAGACGATTTCCGGCACGACTTCGTCAATACGCTGAATGGTCTGTTGGCAGGTAGCGACATTGCCGGATGCATCGGTAGCGGTCCAGGTACGCGTGATGATCTGGTTGCAGCCGTCGCCGCTGATTTCGTCGTTGAATGTGATGGCGGGCTCGGGGTCGCAGTTGTCGGTGGCATTGGCAAAGCCGGTCTCAGCAGGCTCCGTGCTGGCTTCACAGCTGATCGTCAAATCCGGCGGGCAGCTGATCTCGGGTGCTGCCTCATCGATAAGCTCGATGATTTGGGCGCAGCTGACGGTATTGCCGCAGTCGTCGGCAGCTTGCCAAGTCCGCAGTATGTTAAGCTCGTCGCCCTCGTCCTCGAAGGTAATGTCGATAGCCGAGTCGGCGGTACAGTTGTCGGTGGCTTCAGCAGTGCCGGTAACCGACGGGGCGGTGCTGCTGCTGCATGCTACGGCAATGTCTTCGGGGCAGGTAATTTCGGGCGCTTCCTCGTCCACTATGGTGATGGTTTGCTCGCAGGCGGCCTCGTTGCCAACGTCGTCTCTGGCAGTCCAGGTGCGTAAGACGGTCTGCTCGCAGGGCGTACCGCCCGGTTCATCCGCGTAGTTGAAGTCTAGTTCCGTATCACAATCATCGGTAGCCGTGGGGAAGCCGGTAATTTCGGGCTCGGGCTCCTGCTCACAGCTGATGGTAATGTTGTCCGGGCAACTGATCTCCGGCGGTGCGCTGTCCGGGATACGGAGGGTCACCGCTGCGCTGCCCAATTGCCCGCAGGGGTCTTCCACGGTGTACGAAAAGGAGGTTGTCCCGCAGAAGCCTTCTGTAGGGCTGAAGGAGAAGCTGCCCGTAGCGGGCGTGAGGCTGAGCGTCCCGCCCTGCGGCTGAGTAAAATCGGAAACCGCCACCTCAGTGCCTGTATCATTGGCCAGCACATTGCCGCTCAAAGATTCGCCGGGTGGGCCTTCGAAGCTGTCGTCAGCGGGGGCGAATGCCGGCAGGGTAACCGTGACGTTAACCGTAGCCTGTGCGCTTTGGCCGGCGCGGTCGGCCGCAGTGTAAGTAAAGGAAAAGGAAGGGCCGGTGAGGCCCGTGATCAACAGCAGCCCCCCACCCTGATTCGTCACGGTGGCAGCGTCAGTTGGCGAGATATTTGTCAATTGCAGCCCCTTGCCGGTATCGTTGGCCAGCACATCAATGCTTCCTTCGCCCGGGCAGGCAATGGTCAGGGCATCATTTTGTAGGGTGAGTAAGGGCGGTTCTTCTTCCCCGTCCCGCAGCAGCAGGTAGGTCGCTGTGCCCGTCACCGGGATACCGATAATGGCTGCCCAAGCCGCGGTGCTGAGCCCTTTAGCCTCGTCTATCGTTGGCGGCAGAGCGGGGAACAGGATTTTCCACTGCCCGCCGGTCAGGCCTGCCGACTGCCAGGATAGGGCTGCTGTACTCAGTGGGGTGAGCTGACGGCTGTTCCACTCGGCGGTAGCCTGTACCACCTGATTCTGTAGCAGCACCCGCGTTTCAGGCGTAGCGAACTCGGCAAACCACCCGTACTCCTGTATCAAGGCTAGGGCGCGGGCTTCCCGGAGGAAGTCGGGCCGGTCCGGCTGCAGCAACTCCGCCCGGGTCCGGAGGTGTTCGTTGAGCTTTTCGATTAGCTGCTCGAACCATTCCCTTTCCTGAGCTTCGCTGCCGTAGCCCATGGATACGAGTGGGAAGAGCTTCCGTATATCCTCCAAAGCACCCGCTTCTGTGGGCTCGATTCTACGGATCCGCTGGTCGAGATGGGCTTGCATTTTCTGCTCCAAAGCGGTTTTGAGAGAGTCGTCCAAATCGCTTCCTACCGCTTCCCCGTAGCTAGTGCGCAGCAAACTATGCAAGAAATCAATACGCGTACCCGCGGATGGCTGTGCAGGGTCAATTTCGTCGACCTGTTGGGTCAGCCAGTTTTCCCATTTTTCCAGCAGCAGTTGTTTGGCGCGGGCGATCTCTGCGGCGGTGAGGCTAGCGGTGACATAATCGTTCTTCAGCGCATCCCAAATGTCCCAAATCGCTTCTCCTTCCACCGTTTCCAGCTGATACTCGAGCCAGTCTTTGATCCGTGCTTCTACCTTTTCCTGCAGCCTTTCAAGGGCCTTCGGGGGAAGAAGCTGCGTGACCTCTTGTAGGCGAAGCTCGTCCAGCAAATCCATCAGTTCCCCGAGGGATTCCTCTGACCGGATGTCTACCTGTTCCGATTGATATTCTAAGTATTGGCGCATTTTCTCTCTGGCCATTTCCTCTATCTGACGGCGCAGCACCGGGTCGATGGCTGTTTCGGGCAGTTGGTTCAGCATCAACAGCCAGTCGCGTATCTCTACCCATGCCTCGGGCGTTTCCGGGGAGACCGCTTCGATGCCCTCTTTTACGATGCCTGGTAGTTGCTGGTCGAGCTGCTCATTGAGGGCGGTGAAGGTTTCGGTTTCAATGAGGCCCTCTATTCGCCGGAGGGTGTCTTTGAGGATCAACCACTGTTCCATCGCTGCTTCCGGGCTGTCTACCTGTCCTTCTATGGTGCGGTCTAGCCAGTCCAAGAGGCTGGGCAACATAGGCGTTTGTGCGGTGGTGGGGGTCATCAGCTTTGCCTCCTGGCCGACTAGGCTCATGGTAGACCACAGGTTTTCGGCGGTCAGCGCCACTTCGTCTTCTGTTTCTTGTGTAAAGGTGTGGGCGGGCTGGTTGGCCCATTGCTCCAGCTGCTCCGTCAATTGCTGTTGGAAGACCGGGGCGGAGTAGTCGCCGCCTTGCAAAAGCGAGGTGTAATACCAGAACGACTGTTGCACGATGGCCAGGCGTTGGGCCGTGGGATTAGGCGCGTAAGCCAGAGCAGGTATATCGCCGGACTCGGTTAAGATGTCGTAGGCGTTTTCCAGCGCATCCACAGCGGCAATCAGGGTGCTGGCCACGCTTTCCGGATGCTGGCCAATATCAATTTGGTAGGGGAAAGCGGCGGCTGTGCCCGGGTAGGTGAGGACGATGTCCTCTTCCTGCGGGGTAGGGCGGGGCTCAAAGCCGTCCCCTTGAGTTGCCTGCCAGCCCGGGCCGGGGATAGGGCCGGCGGAAGCAAGGCTCACCCAGCTGTCGGGGGAGGGGGCAGCATCGCCCGCCGCGATCGGCAGGTCGAAAATATCGGTACAATAGCCTTCCAAGGCTATAGAGGCGGTGCCGAAAGCCGGCACTTCTACTGGGTAGGCCTCGTTGATGACATACCCCTGATGCCCATTTTCGCCGGGGATGTAGAACGGGCCGATCTCGGTTTGCCAGACTCCGGGCGTCAGGTTGGAAATGGTAAGGGTGATGACATGGCCGGTGGTGCGGCCGGTGCCGATAGCCCTCCATTCCATGCCGGGGTGGGCGGTAGTCCACTGGGCGGACAGGGGCCAGCTAGTGAGCAGGCCCAATAGCAAAACGGCGGTTACCATGCACAACTGGCGGTAGCTCTTGAAAGTCATGGCGGTTTAGTTTTTGTTTTTCAATCTGTTTTCTTCAGCACTTTCGCCCCTTCGCCTACCGTGGTGAAGGTGCTCCAGAAATCCTCTACCCCGGACTCAAACGTTTCTTGCATTTCCGGCGGGGCTTCCTCTACCGGTACGCCGGCCTTATCTTCAAATTGCTTTTCCATACGCTCGGTGAAGAGCGGCTGGGTGTAAATTGTGTCACCCTTCAGCCGCGAAGTCGCGATCCAAAAGCTCTGCTGTATGACTTCGCTGCGTTCTTTGCCGGGATCAGCGGCAAACGGGGTACTGATCTCGCCGGCTTCGTACAGGGAGTCGTAAGCGGCCTCAATACGGCCGTAGGTATCGAAGATCAGGCCCGCGGCTTCCCGGGGATGCTCGTTGAAGTCAACGATGTAGGGGAACGCCTGCTCGGTACCGGGGAAGGTCGGTATCCAGCCTGCCGTATCGATAGCGGGCCGGGGCTCAAATGCATCGGGTATGGCATTCGGCTCGGTATCAGGCATGGGAGCTGGCAGGGCATCTTCCAAGCCAATCCAACGGCTGATGTCCGAAGTGTCGCCTTCGGGCAGTGGCGGCCGGGTAATGTCCGTACAGTAGCCGTGGAGTGGGAGGGTCACGCTGCTGTTGGCGGGCACTTCGACCTCGGTTTCCTGCGGGATGATATAGCCTTGATGGGGTCCATCAGCGGGGATGAGGTAAGGGCCTACCGTCAGTAGGGTGGGTTGCTCGGTATGGTTGGTACACACGATGTTCAATACATGCATGGTCGTCCGGCCCTGTGAGAAGGCTACCGCATCGAGGCCCGGCGTATTGAGGTAGGAAGGCAGGTCCGGATGCCGGGAGGCTTGTTTGTTGTCGTTGATGCAGTAGGCGTATTTGATGGGAGACTCCGTGCTTTTACCGCGCACTTTCGCGTAGATTTCGTGCCGTCCGTGTTCGTCATCGGTGCCGGCATTGCCATAGAAGTCGCAGCTGCCGTCCGCGTTTGGCTCCTTGCAGCATACCTCAACTGATATGGTCTTCGTACCCTTTTGTGGGTCACCTGCGTTTACCGTGAAGCTTGCCGTAGCAATGCTTTCTTCTGCATCCAGAAAACTCCAGTCGTTTTCCCAGATTTCCAGTGTGCCGGTCTGCGGTAAATTTTCCCAGCCATGGTAGCGGTAGCTGACGTTGACCGTCAGGGTGACACAACTGCCGCAGTTGATATTGATCGGGCTGGGGTTGGTGATGGTGATTTTGGTTATGGCCATGGCCCCGAGCTGCTGGCTCGCAAAGAGGGAAAGGATCAAGGCCAGGAGGCCTGCCGTATAGCGTCGAATGGTGTGGTAAGGGATCATTGTTTTTGGTTTTATTGGTTGATGGCCTGCATGTGTTCCCGGTAATTTTCGAAATGGCGGATAGATGCGGTCAGTTGTTCCATGCCATTGGTGCGGGGCAGGCAGTGGTTGCCGGTATCGTGAATGACTCGCAAGAAAGTGCCGCATCCTCGATTTTCCTGCGTGGGAAGCGGGCGGAAACCGAACGCCAAGGCCGGCAAGAAGCCTTGGGGGAAGAGGAAGGGGCGTAAAGGATCCCACCGGGTACAATGGTGTACTCCTCAAGTTTTTCATTGGGGTCGAGGTTTGGTTAGGCGTTCTTAATTTCCAAGCCTCAGCGGTGGGGTGTGCTGATTTATGTCAATTTTGGAGCTGATTTTTTCGACCTCTTCTTAAGGGCATGGGGGACAATCAGTTCACCGAAGGCGTGACCACAAACTTGCGGAATTCAATCGGCCCGTGATCGCCCTGCACCATGATGGGGCCAGGCTCCCCCTCGTTGCTGTCGAGCGAGCCGCCCGTGATACCGGGGATGGGGCGGTTGGAGATCACCTCCACGCCGTTGAGGATGACCGTGACGTGCCTTCCGACCAATGTGATTTCGTAAGATTGCCACTCACCCGGCGGGTTGGCGGCGTTAACCGTCGGGGCAATGAATCCGTAAATGCCGCCGATACTCACATCATCGGCCCTGCCCTTCGAGTCTTCAATCTGTACCTCGTGCCGGCCGCGGAGGTAGATGCCGCTGTTGCTGCCTTCCGGGTATTTGAATTCTATGCTGAGCTTGAAGTCATCAAATTTTTGCGCGGTCACCAGATTGCCTCCCTTTTTCGGGTTCACCAGGATACCGTCGACCATCTTGAATTGGTTGTTCTCCGGGATCACCCAGCGGTCCATATTGTCGGTCAGCAGGTTGATGGGCGTGCCCCAGACGGGCGGTTCCTCCCGTTCCAGGCTCGGGGCGCGTACGCCGGTAAATTTGAGCTTGTTGCCGTCGAGCATTTTGTAGCCTGTGAGCTTGTCGTCTTCCAGGCTGAATTCAAAGTAGATATCATCAATGTCCATCCACTGTGGGGGGATGGTGAAGTGGTATTTTCCTTTTTCTTCGTCGTAGTGGATTTCCGCAATCGGCCGGGCACTGCCCTCGTAGCCTACGTAGTAGCCCACAAGCGTAGAAAAACCCGACAGCTTCACCTGCAGCCAGCCGGGGAAACCGTCCTTGGACATGAGCCCGTGCCGGAACAGGCCGAGGTTTTCCATTTGGTCGTCCTCCATCATGATGGTGAGGTCCCACTTGCCGATCAGTTCCGCGTCGCTTTCCACGCGTTGGGCAGATGAGGTGGAGAGGCCAATTAGGGCACAAACGGTTAGGAGCAATGCTTTTTTTAAGTCCGTTATCATGGTTTCTTTTGTTTTGGTTGTTGATTTGGCTTGCGCTTGCAGCTTGGGACACCTGTTGAGCACTTTCAAGGGCTACACATCAATTTCCAGCAGTGAAGGAGGAGTGTCGTCACCCATCTTCAGCGCATTCATAATGTCCAAAAATAGGCATTTTTAGGATTTGACAAATAGGTGTGTCCAACATTGCGCTTTTCGTTCTTTTTGGGCGCCAAAAGGACAGAGGAGGTTATGAAAATGCAAAATGTAAAACGGCTTAATTTAAAAGTAGGCGCTGCTCGTAAGTGTGGGGTGTTAGAGCTTTTGGGGGGTGTATTGCTCCGTGCTTGTTTCGTATGGCTGCTACCCAATCCAGCAGGCGAAGGCTTGAAGCGTATACAACTACAGCCAAAGCACATTCTCTACAGCCAAGCGTGCGCGTGTGCAGCGTAGGTTGCTGCGCTAAGTGCGGGGCGGCAAACATTGGATGAAGCGGTCAAACAAGCCGGTCTTACGGATGTAGGTCTTTCTTTCTAGTCTCCTCCCCTCTTCTTCGATTTCTATCCAACCGAAATAATCCAGAAAACGCTCGAAGGTCCGGACGGCGTAACACCCGGTAGCATACTCCATCGGGGTACGATAGGAGGTCGGTTGAATGGATTGCAACAGCTGCGGGAAAGCCTTAAAATACCGCTCGGCATAAAACGATTCCAATCGCTTTTCCGCTCCGTACTTCGACAGCAGGATCAGGGAAAACCCGTACCCCAGCTGCCCGATCCGCTCCTCCTGATACCCATCATAATAAGCCCAGTTGAATTTGGTGGCAAAAGTCAGCAACAGGAGGCGTAACAGCTCGTGGTCATCACCCATTATTTTTGTGCCTTTTTTGGTCAGGCTCAATTTCCCGTTCCTCTTTTTCACCAGCCCCGTCATTTCAACCAGGATGCGGGTCAGATTGATTGTTATAGCATCCGTCTCCTTGTACAGTTTGGAAATGCCCGATTCGATGTGGTCTTCCTTCAGGAACCCCTGCTGATAAATGTCCGCTACTACCTTCGTCGGCAAAAAGCCCTTTGCCGTGAGCTTAAGCGCCCCGCTTTCCTCAATCAGCCCGGCTAGGTACTTCACCTGACTGAGGATCGGGACCCGGCGGTAATCCTCATCCGTTGCCGTTTTGAGCTGCAGTGGGCTCTCAGCCCCGAAGGTATAGTACAAAATCTGATGCATCTCTGCCGGCGAGTATCCTTCAAAGTGGGGGGTGGGGCGGTTGTTTTGCGCCTTTATTGCCTCATCGATATGTTTTTGCAAGCCTTCCTCGTCCATGTCTGCTGTTTTTTTTGCTTTTAGAAATAGAAACTGCTATCGACCCGATACCTGCCCTCCCACATTCACTTCCAAGGGCCGTCTACTGTCACCGGGGTAAAGCTCCCGTGGTCATACCGAAACAAGCCTCCCCAACCTCCAAACCACAAGCGCCCTTCCCGGTCTCTGTAAATACTCAGGACCGAAGCCCCGGACAGGTCTTCCTGATTATAATGCTGAAAAGCCTTCCCATCGTACCTGTACACGCCGTTGTTTTCCACCCCAAACCAAATGTCACCATTGGTATCCTCAAAGAAGCCACTGACTTCCACACCCCCTATGACACCATCTTGGGTATAATTCGCGAAGGTTTGGCCATCATATTTAGAGACGCCGCCCCAGTACGTACCGACCCACAAATTCCCTTTGCGGTCAACCATCAATTCATAAATGGTATTGTCGCAAAGCCCGTCTGCTGTGGTGAAAGGCGTAAAGGTTTGGCCATCGTACCTGCTAATGCCGTAACCATCGGTGCCCAGCCATAAATTCCCGGCTTGGTCTTCGGCTATTCCGGTTATCCGGTTGGCGGAGTAAATCGTATTCGGCTCTTTGACCTCAGGCATGGGGACGGCCAGGTTTTCAAATGTCGTACCATCGAAACGGCTTAGCCCTTCATTGTGCCCGATCCAGATAATGTCCCCGGAGTCGATATGCATAGACCATATTTCGCTATTCAGCAGTCCGTCTTCTTCTGTGAATACCGTAAAGGAATGCCCGTCGTATTTGTTAAGCCCGAAACCGGTAGCCAGCCATAGATTCCCCTCATTATCCTCTGCAATCCCGGTCACCCTGCCCCCGCTGAACCCTTCCTGCTCCGTGATGTACTCCAGCGTGTCCCCATCGTAGCGCATCAAGCCGTATACATTCGTCCCCAACCAAAGATGGCCCGCTTTGTCCTGATAGATTTTACGGAGGTGCTGGCACAATTGCCCGTCAATAAAGAACAGGGGGTCTTCAAAGGTAGCTGGGTGGGCGGCCACAGCCCCATCCTGTTCTGTTTTCGACCGGGGATCCGCCTGCCCGTTGCACGAAGAGGCCATGAGCCATAGTAAGGCGGCCATTATCAGGCTTGTTTTGCGGAAGGGGATTATGGGGGTTGTCATGGTAGTGTTTTTGGGGTGTGAAACTGTTCTGATTTGGTGAGTTTGCGTTTTGTCAGGATCAAATTTACGGTTTTTGACCTGTAATTGAGTCTGATTAATTAAGGGGCCCGTTACAGCATCCCGAAGGGTGAAGTCCCAACAAGCTTAAATATTTCCCATCGTCTGAAATTACCCCTTGATTGGCCTTGTATCCCTTATAGCCCTTGAAGTACGTTAATCTTTGCATTTCCCCTGACCCATCTAATTTCAATTTATACAGATCAAGCAATGGGCAGGCATTTGTCTCTGAGGGGCCCGTGTTCGACCAAAGTGTGCAAACCGTCAGGGAATATACCCTCAGGCTAATGTGCTACTTATCCCCCATGATGTCCCCCTCCCTTAGGGTTTCACAATGCGTTGATCAGCAGAAGCACCCCACCGGCTATACACATAGCCCCAGAGGGTGGCTACTGTACATCTCTGACCATCCGGATTAAGCCGTTATTTGTGTTTTTCCACAAAAGGCGTAAACAGGCTTAAAAACTGCTCCGGTTTTTCCACGAAAGGCGTATGCCCGCAGTCGTCGAAAACCTCCTCCGTATAAGTCCCCCCATTGCTTTGATATTGGTTAAGTACATATCGGGTCTGACTAACCATAGGCTGTGGCGGATATACTTCTTCGCCAGGATAGTTGGGGATCAGCCCCAGTTTGCCAAGCGTGCCAAAGTCGAACATCGAATTATCCGAAACAATCTGATCCTCAGCGCCACGTATCCATAAAACAGGTGGCTTGGTTGTGGCATGAATGAATTTCTCAACCGAGTTGCCTATGTACTTGGGTGAAGTGGAATTGATAGGCCCATATTTTCCGGGAGCCACGAAAGGATAATGCTCAGAAGGTACAAAGTCACCGGGATACCTCGTGTCGCCCGTTTTCTGACTTAGCAAGGAGCTCAGGTACTCCTCTTCACGATCCGGCTTAAAGGGCGGCTTCCAGTAAAAGGTGTTCATCACTACGCGGGGCGAGGCCTGCGGGTTATCGCTGCTCCTATCGTTTTCGCCCATCAGCCGGGCAAATTCAGGGTTGACGATACCGCCGCCAGAACCCGCAAAATCAGCATGGTTGGGTGTCCCTTTATCGTCTTTCGTGCCTCCAAAGCCGAAAGGAGAACCCGGAGCCACCAGAGTCGCCGACAGCACCCGCTCGCCTTCTTCAGCAATGAGTGGAAACAGGAACGCACCGCCCAGCGAATGCCCGGCAATATGGTATTGTCCAATGCCAAGCGCCTCCCGCAAAGCTTGAAAGTCCGCTACCCAGTCGGCCATGCCCCGGGTCGCATCTATCAATTGGTCTTCCGTATTGCCGTAGCCGCGCAGGTCAGGCGCTATGCCCCTGAAACCTTCGGGCAGGTTCTGCATGGTTTCTTCCCAGAAGAAGGAAGAGCTGCCATTACCGTGGATAAAAAAGACAGGGGTGCCGCTTTCGCGGAAAAAGCGCACGAATTGCTTCAGGCGGGGGGTGGAAATCGTTTTGTTGGTTAGCATTGGTTATCATTTATGGTTAGCATATATTCTATGGTCTCGCAAGCTGCCTGTTTATCCAGGCAACCTCTAAAGTACTGCTATTATCTCTGTCCGGTAAATATAGTATTTGAATAGCCGGGAGATACGTATTCCAGTTGTCCATTTTCAACACTGAAAATACCAATTTCTTTGTAGTTTTCATCAAATTCGTCGGTTATGCAGGCTTTAAATTAAGCATGATGAGTGCTTTTTAATATTGATTTGAACCACCCTGCCTGATATATTGGCGGCTCTGCATGTTTACCAACACACATCCTTCATAGTCATGCTATTGTGTTTTCCACTTTTCATGCTTGACAGACTGCTGAAATGCGATTCGCTTAAAAAGAAAGAATCCTTTCATAGGGAGTCATCGACGTACAACATCTTTTCGTCTATTTTTTTGCAGCTCAGCAAGTCAACACCTTAAATTGCTTGCACATCACCAAAAATCAATCCAATGCGTCTGTTTTCGAAAACCACGTTTAGACTGTTTCTGATAATGCTTATTAGTGTGCCTGTACTTAACAGCCACTTACATGCTCAACTACCCGATCTGATCGACCGAGAGGTATTCTTCGGAGACCCTGAAGTCACTGGAGCCCAGCTATCGCCTGATGGCAAATACATGAGCTTCATCAAACCGCACCTGGGTACCCGCAATGTATGGGTTAAAGCGCTTTCTGCACCATTCGAGGATGCCCGGCCCCTAACCGACAATACTGACCGGCCGGTAGCTGGCTATTTCTGGTCGCGCGATGGTCAATACCTGCTCTACGTTAAGGATCAGGGTGGAGATGAAAATTTCAACATCTACGCGCTCGATCCACAATCCCCAAATGCTGAAGGCAGCACCGTTCCCGAAGCCAGGAAGCTGACCGATCGCGAAGGCGTAAGCGCTGTGATCTATGCCGTCCCTGAGAGTGACCCGGATCTGATGTATATCGGTCTCAATGACCGCGATCCAGCCTGGCACGATCTGTACGCCCTGCGTATTTCAACCGGAGAACTCCAGCTACTGCGTGAAAATACCGACCGTTTCACCAGCTGGATTTTTGATAATGACGACAAGCTTCGCCTGGCTACCCGCGCTGCTGACAATGGCGATACAGAAGTGCTTCGCGTAGATGAAGATGGGTTTACCCAAATTTATAGCTGCGATGTGCTCGAAACCTGCGAGCCTGTTCGTTTTCACAAAGACAATAAGCGCTTTTACATGCAGAGCAACAAGGGCGCTGACCAAGACCTCATCGCCCTGTTCCTGATGGACCCGACAACCCAAAAGATCGAAAAGGTCGAGCAGGACCCTGAGGGCCGGGTTGACTTTGGCAACGCCTTTTTCTCCGAGGTGTCCAATGAACTGCTTGGCACAAGCTATACCGATGATCGTCGCCGCCGCTATTGGAAAGACAAAGAAATTGCCGATGACTACAAGTGGCTGCAGGAACAGCTTCCCGGTAAAACGATAGGGTTTGGCTCTTCCACCGCTGACGAAAACTTCTGGCTTATTTCGGCTTACGGTGATACGGACCCCGGAGCCACCTACCTTTACGACCGCAAGGGCAACACTTTGGAGTTCCAATACCGGGGCCGCCCTGATATGCCCATCGAAGACCTGGCCGAAATGCAAGCGGTTCGTTACAAGTCCAGCGATGGACTGGAAATCCCGGCCTACCTGACGGTGCCTAAAGGAATCGAAGCCAAAAACCTGCCTGTCATCATCATGCCTCATGGCGGGCCATGGGCCCGAGACTACTGGGGCTACAACCCCTACCATCAATTCCTGGCGAATCGCGGATACGCTGTCCTGAGCCCGAACTTCCGTGGGTCAACCGGCTTCGGTAAGGCTTTCCTGGATGCTGGCAATGGCGAGTGGGGAGAACTCATGCAGGACGACCTGACCGCTGGTGTGGAATACCTGATCGAGCAAGGTATTGCCGACCCGGAGCGCGTGGGCATTATGGGCGGGTCTTATGGTGGTTATGCCACCCTGGCCGGGCTTACCTTCACCCCGGAAGTGTACGCAGCTGGCGTCTCCATTGTGGGGCCCTCCAACCTGGAGACGTTGCTAAATAGTATACCCCCTTACTGGGAGTCTTTCCTGAAGGTCTTCCACATTCGTATGGCTGATCCCAATACGGAGGCAGGGCTGGCGCAGATAAAAGCTCAATCTCCACTGTACTCTGCCAACAAAATTCAGGCACCGCTGATGGTGGTGCAAGGGGCTAACGACCCACGCGTGAAGCAGGCAGAGTCTGATCAGATTGTAGTCGCCATGCGTGAACTGGGCTTACCCGTGGAATACCTGGTTGCTATGGACGAGGGGCACGGATTTGCCAAGCCCGTCAACAATATGGCTTTCCTGGCGGCTGCGGAAAAGTTCCTCGCCAATCACCTTGGTGGCCGGTATCAGGAAGATATGCCTGATGATGTAGCCGAGAAGCTCAAGGAACTCATGGTTGATATCAATACCGTGAAGCTTCCGGAAAGTATAGACAACGTGAGTATGGACTTGCCGAAGGTAGCAGCCGACCTGAAAGCAGCCGAATACAACTATACCGGTTCTATCTCGGTTGCGGGTCAGAACATTGACTTCAATACCACGCTGACTATTAAGGAAGAAAATGGCAACTGGGTGTTGAATGAAATTGCCAATACACCATCGGGGCAGATGGTCGATAAAGCGACCCTGAAGAAAGGCAGCCTTGAACTGGTAAGCCGTGAGGTCAAGCAGGGGCCGGTAACGATCAATATGGATATCAGCACCGATAAGATTACCGGGAGTATGAAGACGGGTGGAAACCATATACCCATTGAGGAGGAACTGGAATCCCCCCTCTTTGCAGACGGTGGCGGAGCAACCCAGGTCATGGCGCAGTTACCATTGGAGGAAGGCTATACCGCCTACTTCCGAAACTATGATATGCAAAGCATGCAGGTTAAAACCTTTAAACTGGAAGTAGTCGGCACCGAAGAGGTAACGGTACCTGCCGGTACGTTCACCGCCCATAAAGTGGAGGTGGTTTCTGCTGAAGGTGATCCCGGCAGCCGTACCCTTTGGGTGGCTACCGATGGCAGTCGCCGAATGGTGAAAATGAAAGCCGTTGTCCCTCAGATGAATGGAGCTGTGCTGACCTCCGAATTAAAGTAAAGTGCAGCGGTCTCCAGCGGAGATGCTATGTCTTTTGATAAGCTACACGGCTTGATTATAGTTGAGAGCCTGCCGGTGTTTACCTTTAAAAAACCCGGCAGGCTCTTACCATTCATACCACATATAGGGGCAGTTCCTCAACGTTCCGCCTCCATAACCCTGAACCGTTAATCCAACCCTTCCACCCAGGGGCCTCCAGACTTAACAATCAGCACTCCGATTTCCTTAGCCTCCCTTTTGAGTCGCATCAGCTTATCATTCATCGACTGCCACTCCGCAGTGATAATCCCGACCGTTTCCAGGTGCGTGGGCGTCGG
>JAAAOU010000480.1 GCA_009908745.1 Bacteroidota bacterium | reverse complement strand
GGCCCCTTCCTTTTCCAGCTTCTCTAGGTAAGGCTTGGTCTCCCGCAGCGGGTCGATGATGGCTGCTTCTCCGTTGCTTTCGATATAGTAAGCGGCCTCCGCTAGGCAGCCGGTATAAATTTGTTCAACTTTCATGGTCAGTTGCGTTTAGTGTTATCGATTGATTACGAGTACAAAAGTAGGGGGGATTGGGGGCATATACAGTGACGGGGGTCACAAAATCAGGAATGGGGGGTGAACAAAGGGCAAGCCTTTGGTCTCCGCAGGCGGTTTTTAGACAAGTTCACTGATAATACAACTGTACCCCCTGCACAAAAGCCAGCAACAGAAACAGCCCGCTCAGGAAGTAATTCAGCCGCTGGAAAGTCGCCCCGTCTGCATTTTGATTAACGCGTTTGGCGAAAGCCACATATACCGTCAGCATGGTGAAAGCCCCAAGTGCCGCGCCAAGTACAAAGAAAAAACGGTAGGGGGCGGCAAAAACAAGCTGACCGCGGGCCCGCAGGTAGGTGCCGAAGGCAAAGACGGACGGTATATTCAGCACATTGACAATGGAGACCAGAAAGCCCAAGAGTAGGGGGCGGCTTTTTTTGCGCTTGCTCGCCTTGGCGGCTTGCTTGCGGATAGCTTGGTAGAAAAACACAAAGCTCAGCGTCAAGAACAACCACAAGACCATCTGCCGCAGATAGACCAAAACATCGGGGTTGCGGCTCAGCAAGCCCGCAAAAGCAATGGCGATATATGCATGGATGAAGACAGCGGCTGCCGCGCCGAGGTTGAAGCGCATAGCTGCAGCAACCCCACGTTTGAGGCATACCCGTACGGCCGTCATATTGACAAGCCCGGGCAGGGTGACCCCTGCGGCTAAGATCGTGAAGCCGTATATGCTATGTATAAGTTGCTGCATAAACAGCTACAAAGGTAAAAAAAGCCGGGCAGGGATGCCATAAACATCTGCTCCGAAGACTCGTTGCATAGTAAAGCAAACCAATGAAAACACTGCAATTCTTACTACTACCCGCCCTACTGTTGATAACTGTAGGGTGCGATAATGACACGCCCAAGGAAGAAGCGCTGGAGCAGAACGCCCGGCAGTTTGAAGATATCACCATAGAGGATGAGGTGGAAGTGTTGACGAAATACGCCGCCAATTCCCTGCTTTCCATCCGTCTGGCAGATGTAGCCCTAAAGCGCACCCAAGATGAGGCCGTGAAAGCTTTGGCAACCAAAATCGCCAAAGACCACCGTTCGCTCTACAAAGGGTTGGAAGAAATCGCCGCGAATTACGGTATTACCCTGCCTGTAAAGTTGTCAGAACAGCAAAAGGGGACGTTGGCAGAACTGAAAAATAAAAAAGGGGATGCCTTTAACAAGATGTACTTGTCTACGGTCATTAACTACCACGAAGCCTTCGACGGCAAAATGGAGGACATTATATCCGGTACCGATTACGATGGCTTGATTGACTTGGCAAGGGCCATAGACGCTCATACTTACGTCCACCTCAATCGGGCAGAAGAACTACACGGTAAGTACTCCTAAAAGGACTTTACAAATAAAGAGACAAAGGGTGGTTAGCGCGCAAAGGCTAACCACCCTTTGTTTATGTTCTTATACCGGAGTGACTCTGATCTTGTCTTTGATGGATTGAATGAGGGCGGGAGAGGGCTTACGGCGGTGGATCTTGCTTTTAATAAATTCGCGGAAGTGTTTTTCTTGGCTGAGGACCTTAAAGTAGGCGGGGTTAGATTGGATTTCGTCCAGCAGCTCTCGTTCATCTCTTTCACTGAGTTCGTTGTCTAAATACATCGTGACTTTCTTGACGAGTTCTTGATAATTCTGATCTCTCATGGCGTTTCAATTTTTTACTTGCGCTTGTCCTTGTAACCTTTGGACTCCGCGTAAGATTTGAGTTTATCTTTGAGCATATTCCGGGCCCGGTGCAGCCGTGAGCGCACGGTGCCGATAGGAATATCCACAATTTTAGCAATTTCTTCGTAGGTAAATCCTTCAATATCGCACAGCAAGATCACCGCCCGGAAATCGACCGGGAGGGAATTGATCGCGTTGGTCACCTCGTCGCCCATCATACCTTGGAACATTTCTTCCCGCAGATCGAGGTAGCTAGAGTAGTTCGTGTCTTCCTCGTCGCGGATGTTCGTCACTTCGTCAATGTCCACACGGTTGGGCTGCTTGCTCTTCTTGCGGTACTCGTTAATGAATGCATTCTTAAGTATGCGGAAAAGCCAAGCTTTGGCATTAGTGCCCGCTTCGTAGCGGTCTAGAAAACGGTAAGCCTTCAGGTAAGTTTCTTGCACGAGGTCGTTGGCATCCTCCTCGTTGTAGGTGAGGTGGTAGGCGAATGTATACAGGGCATCAATTTGAGGTAAGAATTCTTCCTCAAAAACCCGGTCCCCTTTCCCGTTCATGTCCTTGTTTTTTGCCATTTGGACCATAAAGATAGTATTTTTTTGGGAACGGCAAATCGCTCAACCTGCACGCTTGAAGGTGTTTAACTAATTGGTAAACAGTTGTTTGTGTTTGGTTGTGGGGTTTGAGGGTAGCATTTATGCAACTACATTTGCACTAACTGGCATTTTTCAAAAAAAGTTTCCCACTTGCCCAAAAAAGTCGCTCCGGTAGCGGCCGGCAAGCCCGTAAACCATTTAAAACCTTCATTGTTTCACCAGCAATTCACCAAACAACTGCTAGGCGCAGCCCCGTTTTTTATGGATAATACAGATCAATTTATGACCTTTACAAGCAAAGCAGCTACAGTGGAACAGTTACCATCCAAAGAAGACCCAACAGCCTCCTCCCGCAAACGGGACCATATCGAATTGGCGTTCAATTCGCAAGTGGGCAGTGGGCAGTTAGACCAGCGGTTTTACTATGAGCCCTTGCTGGCAGGGCATCCAAAAGCGGGAAGTTTGCCTACGCTGTCGTTTCTGGGTAAGACCATGCGGGTCCCGATTTGGGTGTCGAGCATGACCGGCGGCACCGACTGGGCGAGTCCCATGGCCGGCAGCGCGAGGATGAGAATTACGCGGAACACAACCCCGTACGCGCTTACGGCTGTCGCACCGGCAACCCCAACGAGTAGCGTATTTCGGAGCGCGAACATCACGCCGGTACTGAGCTGGCGCACCGCGCCGGAGGAACCTACGGCAAAGACTTCACCGAGCCACCGGGTACGAGGGCGGAGGTCGCGAATAGCAAGCTTCACTGCCCCAAGACGCCTGATGTAGAAGTGAGCGAGGATTGCAGTGTTCAGGATATGCGCGAGCAGCGTCGCAAAGGCCGCCCCGGCCATACCCCAGCCAAACACCATAATGAAGATAGGGTCAAGGATGATGTTGAGCCCGACGCCGGAGACAAGTGCCACCATCGAGCGGCGCGCCTGCCCTTCGGCGCGGACAAGGTTGTTGCCGGCGAAGTGCAGGATGAAGAACGGCTCGGCGAGCAAGATGACGCGCAGGTACTCAATCGTGGGTTCGAGGAGCTCCCCCTCTGCGCCAAGGAGCCGGGCGATAGCCTGCGGCATTGCCGAACCGATCGCCGCGATTGCC
>JAAAOU010000056.1 GCA_009908745.1 Bacteroidota bacterium | reverse complement strand
CACCCGGCCATCCTCCAGAATGTCACGGGCTGTTTGGACCCCCCTTTCACCCATCCAGGCCGTGAAGAGGGGCTTACGGGATTTTTTGTTGACCTCCACCACGGCTTTGGCCACGGCTTCGGGGGCGGTCATGGGCTGGTAGGTGAGAATGACGAGCACCGCATCGGTGTTCGCGTCGCTCAGCAGCTGCAACAGGGCCTTTTTATACATTTCTGCGGAGGCGTCGCCTAAGATATTGACCGGGTTGCCGTGGCTCCAGTTGATCGGCAGATGCTCGTTGAGCTTGCCGTACGTTTTTTCCGTCAGCTCCGCCAGTTGCCCGCCGTGCGCCATGAGGTAGTCGGTAGCCAATACGCCCGGCCCGCCGGCGTTGGATAGTATCGCCAAACGGTTACCTGCCGGCGGGTGCTGCATCGCCAAGGACTGCGCGCAGTTGAAGAGTTGGGCAATAGTATTGACCCGGATGATGCCCGAACGCCGGAAGGCAGCAGAGAAGACCGAATCGTTGCCGATCAAAGCACCAGTGTGGGAAAGAGCCGCCCTTCGCCCCTCCCGGCTTCGCCCAGCTTTGAGCACGATGATGGGCTTGTAGCGCGCAAAAGCCCGGGCGGCGCTCATAAACCGGCGGGCCTCCGTCAGGCTTTCCATATAGATCAAAATGCAGCTTGTGCGGTGGTCCGTGCCGAAAAAGTCGATCAAATCGGCATAACCAACATCGGCCATCGCGCCCACCGATACAAAGTAACTGAAACCCACATTCTGCTCTATCGCCCAGTCGAGGGTGGAAATCCCCAGTGCCCCGCTTTGGGAAATGAACGCGATATTGCCGGGCTTGGCCATACGGGTCGCGAAGCTGGCGTTCAGGCCAATATAAGGGTTGATGAACCCCAGGCAGTTCGGGCCCAACACACGCATGTCATACTCGCGGGCGATGGTCTTCACCCGTTCCAACCGGTGGCGGGCTTCTTCGCCGCTCTCCTGAAAGCCAGGCGAAAGGACCGCAATGGCACCCACCCCAGCTTCTCCACACTCCCGGATGACTTGCAACACCGCGTATTCTGGCGTTGCGATAACCGCCAGCTCAGGCGGCCCAGGAAGGTCGCCTACATAGTAATAGCTCTCTACGCCATGTATGGAACGATGCCGCAGGTTGACCGGGGTGATGCTGCCCTTGAAGTTGCTCTGCATCAGGTTCTGCATCACCATATAGCCGATGGAAGAAGGGACATCCGAAGCACCAATGACAGCCACGGATTTGGGTTGAAAGAGCTTACGAAGCTGCTTGCGCATGTCGGTCTAGAATTTCCAGTAATGTCTTAGATTGCCCATCACGGCGTGGGCGTAAATTTCGTAGGTTTCCCATACGCGCATGCCAGAATTAGTAGGTGGCTCGTAGTAAGGCATCTCTAAGCCGTTCATGCCGGCTAGGAAGTTGTACATACACTTTGGCATGTCTTGGATGCTGTAGCCCCCTTCTAGGGTTGCAAAAATGTTGTCAAAATGATCGCGCAACCGCTGGCCGAGCTGATAGTAGAAGTTGACAGAAGCCCGCAGGTCCAGCAGCATATCGCGGTGGTGGGCATCAAAGCCAGCCGACAGTGCCACTACGTCGGGTTGAAATTGATTGATGACCGGCAAGAAGTAATCCAGCGTCTCTTTGAGGATGTCGTCGCCGCTGCCAGGTGGTAGCGGTACGTTGATGTTGAACCCTTTGCCTTTGCCGACGCCGATCTCGTCTACGAAGCCGTGGCCCGGGTAGGCGGGATACTGGTGTATCGACCAAAACAGCACTCGGTCCGTACGGTAGAAAATATCTGACGTGCCATCGCCCAGGTGCCCGTCAAAATCGAAGATGGCAACGCGCTTGCCTTCTTCTACCAGTTTTTGGGTGGCTACCGCAATATTATTGAACAAGCAAAAGCCATTCGCCCGGCTAGAGTAGGCATGGTGGCCGGGTGGGCGGACGAGCGCAAAGCCTCCGGTCTCGGCCGCTTGTAGGGTGGCCCCCACCGCATAGCGGGCAGCTTCGAAACTGCCCGGCGAGGTAGGCGTATCCCCATCTAGCGGTTCCCCGTACTCGCAGGCTGCTTTTACGCGGCGGATATAGCCCGGGTTATGCACCAAGGGCAGGAAAGGTGCGCCGTCCATCACTTCTACTTTTGGGATGGCGTCAAAAACACGAAACCGACGCGCGTTCTCCGGGTGGATACCTGTATCATGCTGCAGCACAATAGGGTCGTAAATCAGGTTCATCGCCTGTTTCGGTGGGTCGCTGTTGGACGGTTGGCTCGAAGTGCTGGTGCTAGGGTTCATATCCTTTAATTTGCAGTCGTAATAACGCTAATGGATTAGTAGTTTCCAAACAAGGCCCGGAAGTCGGTGTCCGTCAGCATCCCGATAAGCTGGCCTTCCCGTACCACGGGCAGGCAGCCAATGCGGTGGTCTTTGATGATGCGAGCGGCTTCCTGCAGCGGGGTATATTGATCGGCGGTGACGAGTTCTTTGGCCATGATCTCGGTCACGTCGTGGTTGGCCCCCTCTGGCAGGCCTTGCAGGTTGGTCTTGGTAATCAGGCCGACCAGGTTGCCGTGCTCATCCTCTACGGGCAAATGGCGGACTTTCTTCCACTTCATAACCGCTTTAGCGAAGCTGACCGGCTCGGCATCGCGTATGGTAAACAGGTCGGTTTTCATCACGCTGCCCACGGTAGTATGGCCTTTGCGCACGGTAAAGACCCGGCTGCTGTCGATTGCCGGCCAGTTGTGCACCGGGGTGTCTGCGCGTTGGCCTTCCAGCATCGCTTCGGTGACTTCCCGCACGGCTACGCCTGACCCGAAATTAGCCGCCAGAGGGCGGAAGTTGCGGATCATCCAGCTTGCCCCGTTGACTTTGGTCCGGCAGCGGCGTTCGATGATCCCTAGGTGCTTGCTGATTTCGGCATCGGATAAGCCCACTTTTTCCAAGCCTTCCTTGGCGAGCGGCAGCAGGTTTTCAAGAATCACTTCCCGGGCGGTCTTATGCTGCCCGTCCCAGTCGAGCGTAGCGTACAAGCTCGTGCGTGCGGCTTGGTAGAAATTGCTCTTGGCCGTTTTGAACGGAACCTTGTCGGGCAGGTCGGCATACTGCGGGGGCATCCCTTTCATCAGGCCTACCCAGAAAGCGAAGTTGGCGATCTCGTCGACGACCGTAGGCCCGCACGGGATGTACCGCGCTTCTATACGCAGGTGGGGAAAGCCGGTGTCACTGATGCCGTAGCAAGTTCGGTTCCAGCTGTAAATGGTGCCGTTGTGCAAGTTCAGTGCCCGTAGCTTAGGGATTTTACCCTGCTGCAAGCTGCTTAGGGCATCCTCCTTAATATCGCCGGTCAGTAACAACGGGAAACGGGTGATATTGTCCTTGAACAGCAGCGCCGGCGAGCCTTTCAGCCATTCGCGGCCGAAATTGACGCGGTTGTGCCGGTCTCTTACCTGATAGGAAGAGCGGCGGGTGTCTATACTTTGCTGGAACAAGGCGATACGGGTCTCGTGCCACAACTCGCGGCCGAAGAAAAGCGGCGAATTGGCCGTAGCGG
>JAAAOU010000178.1 GCA_009908745.1 Bacteroidota bacterium | reverse complement strand
CTTTTCATATACTAACCGTTAGAATAATTTCCAACCCTTCCATAAATCGCCCTATAACAAGTTAAGGCATGGAACGAAGCTTGCCGAGTTCCATGCCGGTGTTGGACAAGCCCGGCTGCGCCTAAGGCTACGGAGGGCAGGCCCGGCGGGAAAGCTACACGTTGGGTCTATTTGCAATTTGAATAACCCAGGAAACAGGCAGGTGAGCATATTGCAGAAGAGCATCTCCTTTTCCAATGCCCGGATCTGCTAAAATCATCTATTCTGATGCAAAACGATCGACTGTCATATTCCAATAATTGCTGATGAGGTAGGCTTTTTGACCTCGCACGTGTTGGTTTTTCGATTAGAAGAGGTACTTTTTCCATTCTATGAGTTATCGAGCATAGGCGGTTTGGTGTGATGGGTATTGGCTGAAGGCTATGCTAACCTCTGGAGGCGCTTTGGGCCACCGGCCACCCCGTGGGATGATTGCCACAACGAGCATCGGTCGTCCGCAGCAACGGCATGTAGCGTGGGTTGGAGAGGCCTCGACCTGCTCAGATGATGATGTCGTCTTTTCATCAGTGGAATGATCAAGGGTATCACGCAACCTCCCCAGCCGCTCGCGGTGTCGGTGGCCATACAGCCCGTAGTACCGGACTTTGACAAATCCACGCGGGAGCACATGCTGCAGGTAACGGCGGATGAACTCCTTGACATCCAGCGTTGTGGTGTTCCACCGGCGGGTTTGGGAGTGCTTCCACCGAAAGGTAACGGTGCCTCCGGCCATGCTGACCAGCCGTTTGTTGGAGATTGCTGGGCGAAACACATACTGCGACAGGTACTTCAGTGCCGCCTGTCCTTTGCCAACCGGCTGGCTGTGAACCACCCATGAGCCACACCAGAGGGACGGATCGATCTTGCCAAACAGCTCCGGTGCTTGCTTTTTGATTCCGTCTCGAAATTTGGCGGCAAAAATCACCGAAAGGGCTTTTACCGGCACCAGAAAATCAGGCCGGGAGGCCAGCCAAAGCCCTTCATCCTTCCATAGTCCCCCGCCGGCCACGATCATATGCACGTGGGGATGGTAGTTTAAATCACGCGACCAGGTATGGAGCACACCCATCATAGCCAATTGTCCGCCCACAAACCGGGAGTCCCATCCCAGGGTTTGCAACGCCTCGGCCGCACACTTCATCAATAGCCCATAAAAGAGTTTTTGATGGGAGCGTGCCACCCGGCGAAGGTCCCCCGGTAAGGTGAAAGTAACCATAAAGTGCTCTGTGGGCAGCAACAGGCTGCCGGTGCGCTGCAGCCACTGTTGTGCCCTTTCGTTGCCACACTTATTACAGTTGCGGTTCCCGCAGGAGTGATAACTGTACTGCCATTGGTCGCAATCCCGGCAATAATACATAGCCCCGCCCATGGCCGGAGTACGGCAAGCGGTAATGTCGCCGATGGCCTTGCGGTGGACGGCGGGCATGCGTTCCCCATAGCTTTGCAGGTACTGCCCGCCCCAGGCCCGCATCACATCGGCCACCTCCAGAGCCGGGGGCCTCATTACAGCTCAGCCATCACCTGGTTGATCTTCTCCGCCACGCCCTGGCTCAACAACGGCGTAAGATGGGTATAGATCAGGGTAGATTCCAGGCTCTTATGGCCCAAATATTCGCTGATAATGCGAATATCGACACCTTCTTCGAGCAGATGGGTGGCATAGGAATGCCGCAGAGTATGCACGTGAGCATCTTTTTGAATGCCCACCTCCTTCAAAGATTGGCGGAATACCTTCTGAACCGAGCTAATGGGCAGGTGTCGGGTGGCCTCCGACTCACCGATTCCGCTGCGGCTCGGAGCGGGAAAGATCCACCCCGGATGTCGGTGTGTTTTCCAGTGGCGACGAAGCAGGGCCAGGGTTGGCTGGGGCAGCGGTACATACCGGTCACGGGCACCCTTGCCAAATTGGACATGTACCACCATTCGCTTCGAGTCAATTTGAGTGGTCTTTAACGAAACGGCCTCACTGATGCGCAGCCCACATGAGTAGATTAGCGTCAAACAGGCCCGGTGGCGCAGAACCCGAATGTTACTCAACACGGCGCGGACTTCCTCCCGCGTGAGAACCACCGGCAGTTTCTGCCCTCTTGGCTGGCGTGCAAGGTCAAAAACCGGCATGGGTTTTTTCAGAATCTTCTGGTAGAAGAATTTAATCCCGCATAAGGCAATGGTGGTGGTATTCGGTGCATATTTGTCTTTGTGCCAGAGCAGGTACTCGCGGAGCTGCTCGTTGGTAATCTGGTCCGGGGATGTTTGGAAATGATTTGTTATTTTCCGGACAGCATAGAGGTAGGTGTCCTGTGTGCGTTTGGAATAACCGAACAGCTTCATATTTTCGATCATCCGTTTTTCGAGTGGTGTCATAGTATATCTCCTGTTAATTTTGGGTTAACATCTGTGGAGGTATAGTAGGACCCACCAATTAATATTTCACGAGTTTTGAGTGGGATAGCAACCTGCCGCTTAGCGGCTTAGTTCAACCAGCAAATCAAGCGGACGCGTTTGCAGTTAGTTTCCTACATTCAAGTTCTTAGCCGCGCCGCTTATTTGCCAAACCGTTATTTGTCTTAAATGAAGACCCGGCCAATAGTTAAGAATTTGGCAATTCACTCCTAAGTCTTCTCATTAAAATATGTACTTTAAATCATGAGTAAAAAAGGGATCGACGTAGAAATTGATCGACTAACCAATTCTATCGAAAACAGTATCACTGGTGAAGTTTTTGATACGAAAGTTGTGCGACTTGATAAATCAGACAAGAAGGATATCACACCAGCAGAATGGTTGTTCGATTGGGAAGCAGAGCTGGATTTGTCAAATCGAGAAGTATTTAAATTGACTACCGCCAATAATCCTAAAATTATCCACGGCTTGTTGTCTGTGGAAGACAAGTCCGACCATATTTTTATCCATCTTGTGGAAAGTGCAAATTTCAATAAAGGCACCAACAAAATGTATTTTGGTGTAGCCGGGAATCTTTTTTCGTTTGCTTGTAAAGTCTCATTTGAGAAAGGATATGAGGGATATGTTGCCTTTGACTCTAAGTCTGCGTTAATTGAACATTACAAGAAAAAACTTGGTGCCACGCATTTCAAAGGACAACGAATGTACATCGACACCGTTAACGCATTGAAGCTTGTGAAAAAATATTTTAAGGATTAAACCCATGGCTATAGTTAAAGAACCCAAAGGAATTGATTTCGTTGTAAAGTCAGAACCTTGGTCTGATGAAGAGCTGAAGGAATTCAGGAAACTGATGAAAAAGCAGAAATCCGATCTTGGTGAAAAAAAGCGATCGACGATCAAAGAGAAATATAAAAAAGTTTCTAAGCAACCAGCTTAGCTCCCAATCAACTTTCCTGTGCCAGACCAAATAACCAGCGGCTCAACCGGACGGTATTTGTATTTCAGTCATTGGAGAGCTGTTTGATACATCGGTTAGCCGCCAAACCGTTATACCGTAAAAGCCAATTTTAATCATCTACAACTATGGCCGCTAATAAAATGAACCGTTCAGAAATAAACATTGATGAAAGCT
>JAAAOU010000450.1 GCA_009908745.1 Bacteroidota bacterium | reverse complement strand
AAAAATCTTGCTGCTGTACGAGCAGGAGGTGCCTTATTCCTGCGAGGTGGCGGTGATTTCTTTCAAGGAAGACCAGACCAAGAGCGGGGAGGATCTGATCCGCATCGCCGCCGAGATCTATGTGGCCCGCAAGACCCAAAAAGCCATCATCATCGGCAAAGGCGGCAGTGCCATCAAGAAGCTAGGCACGGAAGCCCGAAAGGACATCGAAGCTTTCCTGCAAAGCAAAGTGTTCTTGGAATTGCGGGTAAAAGTAAAAGACAACTGGCGGGATGACGAGCGGATGCTGAAGTACTTTGGATACTGAAAAAGAAAAAGCCCGCACCGGGCGGGCTCATTTTAACAAATCGTGACCTTTTGCCCCTTTAGCAGCAAGTACCGTGCCAAAAATGCCTTACTCGCCGTAAGCGTACAGTGATCCATGTCACCAATACGATCTCTTGTATTTGCTATCTTTGGTGCGCTCATTCCAAATATTATAACATGATTGAAACTGCAAAGCAACCTCTACCCCCTGTGAAAACGGTGCAAGAATTACCGGATTCCTTACAATATATTGTGCAATCGCTTGAGAAAGAGCGCGATCTGCGGCCCGCGGATATGCGCCGCCTTGTACTGCACGCCAACGTCCAACAAGAAGATATTGAGCCCTGGGCAGATTACCACCACAGCCCGGCCGACAGCTACGGCCGCCGGCTGATCTACGAGGGGCAAAACTTTGAAGTCATGGCCATGTCCTGGTATCCGGGGGATTTCTCGGGCATCCACGACCACGGCTACACCGAGTGGGGGGCGGTTCAGGTCTTCGGGCCCGCGGAGCACGCTACTTTTCGTATAGAAGAAGGGCGCATGTCTACGCTGTCCCGCTTTCAGTTTACGCCCGGCGATGTCGTCGGCGTCAGCCACGCCCTGATCCACCAAATGGGCAACCCCACGGACCAACCTTTTTTGACCCTGCACGTCTACGGCCGGCCATCGGATATTGATAATGTGACGGGGGACGCCCGGGTGTACGATTTGGAAAACAACCGTATTCAACGCGTAGACGGCGGCGTGTTCTTTGCCCTGCCCGAGCCGGAGGTCAAGTGGACGGAAGAAGGCCCTGCTGCCGATTTCCCTACCCGCCTGCGTTACCGGGTGGAACTGGCCCGCCGATTGCAAGCGATGGCGGAAGCGGGTATGGAAGGGGCTGCGGAAAAATTACAAGCCGTACGGAAGCGATTGTATTCGGCCCTGGAGCAAGAAGCTCTGTTGCGGTGCCTCGCCACGCACACCGACGAGCACGGGCATCAGCAGCATTCAGTCTACTGGCGCAACCTCAATCAGGAGCTGCAAGCCGCTGCCGCCCTGCAAGGCGAACAGGTAGAGGGCGACCACTTCCACAAATACGCCGAACTTTACGATGCGCTGATCTGCCAACCCTGCCTCGACGATTTTATCGCCGGCGGGCTGCGCTTCTTCAAGGAGCAGCATGTAACGGACTTCTCGGACAAACGACTGCTATCCATCGGCGCGGGTACCGGCCTGGTAGAACGCTACATCATCGACGAGCTGGGCTTGCCCTACGAGCAATTGCTGGGCATGGACCTCTCGGCCGCTATGGTGGAGGAAGCCCGCCGCCGCATCCGCGCGGAGCAAGGGGATATCCTTGCCTTCGACGCGGACGGCAAGCAATGGGATATTGCCTTCACGGGCCTGAATGTTTTTCACTACCTACCAGGCGACCGCCTACGGGAAGCAGTGGAAAAAACGGCAGCTTTGGTCAAATCCGGCGGCTATTTCTTTGGCGACTTCATCACCCCGGACCATATCCGCTGGTATCCTAACGTGATGTACTCGGCAGACCGATCGATTATTTCCCTGCGCACCCCCCGCTTGATCGAGGAAGAAGGCCGGATGTACCAAGAAAGCGAAATCCTGAACGTGCAATTTGCCGATGGCCGCATGGTGCTTAACTACGCGGGCCGGCATAAGCGTTTCCTGCCGCCTCTGCACCGGGTACGCACCTATTTTGAGCAGGCGTTTGGCGGGGAAGTACAGCTTTTCGACGCCCACTCGCTAGCGTTGATCCCGGAATCGGCGGACAGTTGCCCGAGTACCCGTTATTTCGTGTTGGCCAGAAAGCGGTAGTTATTTACCTTTGCGCCAAAACGCACGCATGAAAATCATCTGCATCGGCCGCAACTATATCGACCATGCCAAGGAACTGAACAACCCGGTTCCCAAGCAGCCCGTCGTATTCATGAAGCCCCCTTCCGCCCTGCTCGTGAACAATAAGCCATTCTACTACCCTGAGTTCACGCAGGATTTGCACTACGAGGTGGAGGTGGTGCTGAAAGTGGGCAAAAACGGCCGTCATGTGCAGCCTGATTTTGCAAAGGACTATTACCCCGAGGTCGGTTTGGGCATTGACTTCACCGCCCGCGACATTCAGCAGCGCTGCAAGGACAAAGGCCATCCCTGGGAAATTGCCAAGGGCTTCGACGGTTCGGCGGTCATCAGCCACTTCCTGCCGCTCGAGCGGTTCAACCGCAATGCCATTGAGTTTGGCTTACGCAAAAACGGGGAAGAGGTCCAACACGGCAATACCAAAGACATGCTCTTCGGCTTCGACGAGCTGATTGTCTACCTTTCCCAGTTCTTCAAGCTGCAAATGGGCGATCTCATCTACACGGGTACGCCCGCCGGCGTTGGCCCCGTGCAAATCGGTGATGTGCTGGAAGGCTTTATGGAGACGAAGACGGAGCGGGTGGAGATGTTTCGGTGTGAAATCAAGTGAAAGGAAGTGGGAAGTCGGAAATTGGAAGTCGGAAATTGGAAATCGGAAATTGGAAATCGGAATTGGGAAGTGCCTTCCGGCTTCCCAACCTTCCAAGCTGGTCGTTGGAAAGTTGCAAGGTTGGAAAGTTGCAAGGTTGGAAAGTTGCAAGGTTGGAAAGTTGCAAGGTTGGAAAGTTGCAAGGTTGGAAAGTTGCAAGGTTGGAAAGTTGCTTGCCGGTTAGCCAACCCCAAAGGACCCCTTACCTTTGATCATCCGCCTTCCGGGTAAACCTTTTAACCCTTCAACCTTCTTAACTTTTCGACCCTTCCGCCTTCCAACTTCCGCCCTCCAATTTCCCAATTCCCCGACAATTCCTATTTTTGCAGCGTTTTGCCCAATGAGCGAAGGCTAGCGGGCGATTTACCAAAACAACATACCTAAAATTATATGCCGTACTTATTCACTTCAGAATCTGTCTCCGAAGGGCACCCGGACAAAATTGCCGATCAGGTCAGCGATGCGCTGGTAGACCACTTTCTCGCCTTCGACCCTTCTTCCAAGGTCGCCTGTGAGACGCTCGTCACCACGGGCCAAGTCGTACTGGCCGGGGAGGTGAAATCCGATACCTACCTCGACGTGCAGCAGATCGCCCGCGATGTGATCAACCGCATTGGTTACACCAAGTCCGAATACATGTTCGAAGCCCACTCCTGCGGGGTGCTTTCCGCCATCCACGAGCAGTCGCCCGACATCAATCAGGGGGTAGAGCGCGAGGCGCCGGAAGAGCAAGGGGCTGGCGATCAGGGCATGATGTTTG
>JAAAOU010000489.1 GCA_009908745.1 Bacteroidota bacterium | reverse complement strand
GGGGTGGGGTAGAGCGTTCCCCGGAAGAACGGGAAGTGCTCGCCAGCAAGAAGAACGACTGGTACCGCGAGTATATCCTCAAAATGGACGATAGCGAAATACTAGAGGGCGTGCTGCCTTTTCTAGATGAATTGGAGCAAAAAGGCATCCGCAAAGCCGTGGGGTCTAGCAGTAAAAATGCCTCCACCATCATCGAACAGATTGGCCTGGGCGACCGCTTCGAAGTCGTGATTGACGGCAACAAAATCAGCCGCAGCAAGCCCGACCCCCAAGTCTTCGAGCTAGGCGCGGAAGTCATGGCGCTTTCCCCGCAGGAGTGCATCGTCTTCGAGGATGCCGAACGGGGGGTAGATGCGGCCCTGGCCGGCGGCTTTTACGCTGTGGGCATAGGCGGGGAGAACCTGAGCCATGCACACTATGTGATACCCGACTTCATCAATCATTCATTTGACGAGATACTGCAGGCGCTGCCCGTGTCTGCCTTAAAGTAAAAACCAACTATGAAGGATTACATCAAGCACGACGAGTGGAGCATCATCGAAGAAGGCTTCATCCCGGCGTACAACCGCATTTCGGAAAGTATCTTCAGTATTGGCAACGGCCGTTTTGGCCAGCGCGCCAATTTTGAGGAACAGTACTCCGGCGATACGCTGCCCGGCAATTACCTGGCGGGCATTTACTACCCCGACAAAACCCGTGTCGGCTGGTGGAAGAACGGTTACCCGGAATATTTTGCCAAGGTACTCAACGCCACAGAATGGATTGGCATTGACGTCTCCTTCGACGGGGAGGTGCTTGATTTGGCGAAGTGCGAGGTGGAGGACTTCCGCCGCGAACTGAATATGAAAGAGGGCTATCTGGAGCGCAGCTTTGTGGCCCGAATGGAAAGCGGCCGCCGGGTGAAGGTGCATGCCAAGCGTTTTTGCAGCATCGTGCAGGATGAGGTCGGGGCACTGCGGTACAGCATCACGCCGCTCGATTTCTCCGGCACGCTCTCCCTCACGCCTTACGTCAACGCGGACGTCATCAACGAAGACGCTAACTACGACGAGAAATTCTGGGTGGAGGTAGACAAAAAAGTGAAACGCCGGCAGGGTTATGTGTTGGCGGAGACTAAGAAGACACAGTTTCAGGCTTGCACCGGCATGAAGTTCTCCATCCATCAGGGCGGCAAGGAGATCGACTTTAATGCCTACCGGCTGCAAAAAGAGAAATACGTGGGCTGCACCGTCGATTTGCCCTGCGAGGAGGGGCAGGAGACGGTCGTCTACAAGTACGCTTCCAACGTCACTTCCATGAACCACGACAAGGGCGAGCTGATGGACCTCTGCAAGCAGCACGTCAAGTCAGCGTTCAAGCAAGGCTTTGATGCCCTGCTGGCGGAGCAAGCGCAGGCTTGGAAAAACAAGTGGGAAGAGGCCGATATCCACATTGAGGGGGACGTAGCAGCCCAACAGGGCATCCGCTTCAATATTTTCCAACTTTACCAGACCTACACCGGCGAAGACGAGCGGCTGAATATTGGCCCGAAAGGCTTTACCGGCGAGAAATACGGCGGCAGTACCTATTGGGACACCGAAGCGTACTGTTTCCCGTTCTACCTGGCAACCGCCGATCAACATGTAGCCCGCAACCTGCTGGTCTACCGTTACAAGCACCTGCAAAAGGCGATCGAAAATGCAGAAAAGCTGGGCTTTACGGACGGCGCGGCTTTGTACCCTATGGTGACGATGAACGGCGAGGAGAGCCACAACGAGTGGGAGATCACCTTTGAGGAAATCCACCGCAACGGCGCCATTGCCTATGCCATATACGATTATATCCGCTACACGGGCGAGAAAGAATACCTCAGCGAGTACGGCCTGGAAGTCCTCATTGCCATTGCCCGTTTCTGGGCGCAGCGCGTGCACTTCTCCGAGCGCAACGGGCAGTACATGATGCACGGCGTGACCGGCCCCAACGAATACGAGAACAACATCAACAACAACTGGTACACCAACTACATCGCCCGCTGGTGCCTGTCGTTTGCCATGGAAGCCATTGAATATGTAGAGCAAAATGCGCCTGACCGCTACAAGGCGATCGAAGAGCAAATCAAGTTCTACAAGCATACCGAGACGAAACAGTGGAAAGCCATTATCGAGCAGCTGTATTTGCCAAAGGATGAAGAATTAGGGATATTCGTGCAACACGACGGCTTCCTGGACAAGGAGTTGCTCACCGTGGACGATCTGCGGCCCGAAGACCGCCCCTTGAACCAAAACTGGTCTTGGGACCGCATCTTGCGCTCGGTTTTCATCAAACAGGCGGATGTGCTGCAGGGGTTATATTTCTTCGAAGACCACTTTGACGATGGCACGATACGCCGTAATTTTGACTACTACGAGCCGCGCACGGTGCATGAGTCTTCGCTTTCGCCTTGCGTTCACGCTATTCTCGCTGCCAAGCTAGGCCGCGAGGAGAAAGCCTACGAAATGTATCTGCGTACGGCCCGCCTAGATTTGGACGATTACAACAACGATACCGAAGATGGCTGCCACACCACGAGCATGGCGGGTACTTGGATGGCTTTCGTCAAGGGATTCGGTGGTATGCGGACTTACAACGACCGCTTAGCATTCCGGCCGTTTATTACTAAAAACTGGAAGTCATACTCCTTCAAGGTACGCTACCGCGGCAGCTACATCGAAGTGCGGGTAGGCGGCGGCAAAACGCAAATCATTAACCACAGTGAGCAGGAAGTGCCTATGGTACTGTATGGGGAAGAACAAACCCTGCCTGCCAACGGCCAGCTCGAAGCGGCTTTCCCAACCCACTAGAAAAACTGGAAATGCTTATGAGATACTTGATGATCGGAATGTTGATGAGCCTGTTGTTCGTAGCTTGTAAGAACAATAGCGACAAGGGGCAGGCGAGTAACCAAGCGCCCGCTGATCCTCCTACGGTCTACCGGGGTAATGCAACCACGGCTTCTCCCGATGGCGTGCCGCAAGCCAATAAAAACGGCTCTTTCATGGAGCCTACGCCATTGCCGGACGCACGGACCGTAGAGCTGCTGACCAAAGACTTTTGGGTGTTTGAGTACTACGTAGCGGATGAAAAGGAGGTCCGCTTAGGCAACAAAGGGCGCTGGTTCGCTTTCTACAAGGATGGTACCTTCGAAAACGGGCGTTGGACGGAAAAGCTGGGCTACGGCGCTTGGAACCTGCAAAATGTACCCGGCGAAGGGCTCAACCTCATCCTGGATAATATCGACGACAAGCAAGACGAGCAGTGGGAAATTCAGGGCGTCAACGAATCCGGCGATGCCATGACTTGGGTAGGCATCAACGAAACCAATACAGCCGGCCATGTAGTAAAAGCCATCAATTTGCTGACCCGCCCCACCCGCAAGCAGTTTGATGCGGAAAATATTGAATAGGATTAAAGCTGTCAACTATGCGCAACGCTACCATTTTCTTCTTTAGTTTCCTGCTGGCAGTGTCTCTGGGGCTCGGTAGTTGCGGAGAAGCCGGCCTTTCAGATGCTGATGCGGACGAAACCGTCGTTATGGAAGACCCCACATTGCCCTCTAAAGCGGCACCCGATTGGGCCAAAAGTGCGAATATTTACGAAGTCAACGTGCGGCAGTACACCCCCGCCGGTACGTTTGCTGCCTTCGCCGAGCATCTGCCCCGGCTTCAAGCCATGGGGGTAGACATCCTTTGGTTCATGCCCATCTACCCCATCAGCGAGAAGCGTCGCAAGGGGGCGCTTGGCAGCTACTACGCGATTGCCGACTACACCGCTGTCAACCCGAATTTCGGCACGATGGAGGAATTCAAGGCGCTGGTAGAACGCATCCACGGCATGGGGATGAAAGTCATCCTGGACTGGGTGCCGAACCATACGGGCTGGGACCACGCTTGGATCAGCGAGCATCCGGAATACTACACCAAAGACAGCTTGGGCAATATCACCGACCCGATTAACCCGGAAACCGGCGAGTCTTGGGGTTGGACGGATGTGGCAGACCTGAACTATGACAACGCGGAAATGCGCGAGGCGATGATTGAGGAAATGCTGTTTTGGCTGCAGGAGGTGGGGGTTGATGGTTTCCGTTGCGACGTGGCGGCTGAGGTGCCGGACCGTTTCTGGGCGCAAGCCGTGCCGAAATTGCGTACAGCTAATCCAGACATTTTCATGCTGGCGGAGTCCGACCATCCGCCCCACAGGAATGAAGAATGGTTTGCGATGACTTATGGCTGGCCCCATCATCACCTGATGAACCAAATTGCACAGGGGAAAGAAGAAGTACCCGAACTCGATACCCTGTTGGCGGACTACCATGCGCGCTTCAAACGGGGCTACTCCATGCAATTCACCACCAACCACGACGAAAACAGCTGGAACGGCACCGTGGAAGAACGCCTGGGGGAAGCTGCGGATGCCATGACGGTGCTGGCTTTTACCCTGGAAGGCATGCCCCTGATCTACAGCGGGCAGGAAGCTGGCTTGGACAAGCGGCTCAAGTTCTTTGAGAAAGACCAAATCGACTGGGGCAACTTGAGCCGGCAGGCTTTCTACAAGACCTTGTTGGAACTCAAGCACCGTAACCCCGCCCTCTGGAACGGCGCAGCGGGTGGCCGGCTGGAACGTATTTACTTAGAGGAAACACCGGAGATTTTCGCTTACCGCCGTCAGCGGGGTAAAAACGAAGTAGCTGTTTTCCTCAATCTGAGCGGCGAGATGCAAGACTTTACCCTGAGTGGGGGATTGCTGGAAGGGGATTACACCAATGTTTTCGCCAATAGCACCGTTAGCCTGACGGAAGGCATGGGGATGCAGCTGGACGCTTGGTCTTACTTGCTGCTGGAACGCTAAAGCTACCCGCGGAAAAACGCCTCGCTATTTTCTTCTATAAAGCTTAACAGTTGCTTGGGCGGCCGGTGCAGTAACCGCTGCAGCGTATGGGCGTATTGGTCCTTGGGGGGCAGCTTGGTGTAACGGTACAGTATAATCATAATGATGACAAAAGGCAGGGCAGTGCCCCCTATCAGCTTTTTGATGGCAAACCAAACAACGCTAGGGTTGCTGTAACGGATGGGGCGCTGCAGCACAGAAGACAGCATACCCGCCACGCGGTAGTAGTCGAGCGGGGAAGTGCCAACTAAGGTGTAAGCTTGATACTCATGCCCTGTTTCCAGCAAGGTTTTGCAAGCGACTTCCCCTAGTTCGTCCACGTCTACAAAATTGAAGCGATTATTAGAGGCCGGCACGAATATTTCATCCCGCTCCCGTATGTCCTTGAGCATGGCGGTCAGAAGGTTTTGCATAAAAAAGCCGGCCCGCAGGAAAGTGTAGGGCAGACCACTGCGCTTGATCGCCTGCTCCATTTTATAGTGCGGCGTCCACTTGTTGTGCGCTGCGCCCTGTATAGATAGGAAAACGACTTGCTTCACGCCTAGCTGCTTAGCGGTTTCAAGCAAAGGCACAACTTTTCCCTTAACATCTGTCAGTTGCGGAGGGCGCAAGAGAAAGAGCCGGTCAATGCCCTGGAGCGCCGGTCCGTAGCTGCAAGGGTCTTCAAAGTCAAATTGCCTTATCTGCCAGTTCTTGGCTGGCAACTGATCTCGCACCAAAGTTGGCCGGCGCACGGCATAGTAGACCTGATGCTCTTCCGTTTGCTGTTCTGATAGGTGGCGGGTGACCGCTTGGCCGACCAAGCCTGTTGCGCCGGTCAGTAAAATATTCATGATTAGTAGCTTACAAAGGGCATTTGGTGGATGTATTGCTCGTTTTCAATTTGCTTGAGCAGAAAATCGGCCAAGTCTTCCCGCCCGATGGAAGTGCTAGCGTTCACGCCTACCCACCCTATACGGTAATCGCCTTTTTCGGGTTCGGTAGTAAGCCGTGGGCCCCTGACGATAATCCAGTTCAAACCGCTATCCTTGAGTATCTCGGCGTGCCGCTCCGCGTCATTCAATACTTTAGGGACAACGATTTTCATGATGCCGCGTATCATTTTGTCGGCAAATTTAGGCTGGTCTTTTTCAAAAGGCAAACCGCATGTAATTATTATGCCACTAACAATTTTGTAGGTATGGAAAACCGCAAACGGACCTCCACCAATTACCAAAACGAGCAGCAGCTCAACCGCTGCCCGGTCTCTTTCACCTTGTCGATGATCGGTGGGCGGTGGAAAGCGGCTATTATTTGGAAATTAAGCAAGGGACCGCAGCGCTTCGGCCAGCTAAGGGAGAAAGTGGGCGGCGTTTCGGACCGTATGCTCGCAAAGCAGCTAAAAGAAATGCAGGAAGATGGGTTGATTGCACGGTGGGCTTACGCCGAAGTGCCACGCCGGGTGGAGTACGCACTGACGGAAAAAGGAAAATCGTTGGAGCCTGTGTTGCAGTCCGTTTTAAAATGGGGATTGGAGCACATGGAGCACGAAGTAGTGACGGACCATCAGAAATAAAAAATGGGGGCGTTTAGTAACGTCCCCACTTTATGTTTTCTTAGAGATGCTATGTTAGCGTCTCTTAGCTTTCGTCTTCTGCCTTCTGGCGTTTGTAGATCGCCTTCAGGACTTCGTTGCGCCGCTCGTCGGATGGTTTGGTGTAATGCTTGCGGTTACGGATATTCCGCAGCATACCGACTTTACGGTGCTTTCGTTTGTAGCGCTTGAGGGCGCGGTCGATATTTTCACTGTCTTTGACGTTGATAATCAGCATGTATTTCTCCTTAATTTGAACTTTTAAAAAATAGTCATCCTGCTGTCAGATGTTCATCCACAGCACTTTGTGTATCATCTGCTTTCACGGGTAAGCGCAAAAGGGATAGGGTTATAGTCATAAATTCACTAGTATAACAGCCTGGAGCTGGCTTAAGTTCCCCAAATAATTTATAATCGGCTCTTTCCCATTAAATTGGACAACTTGTACAGTATTCGCGCACTTACATTAGCATCCCAATTGTGCGGCAAGCCTGCGGTTTCACTAAGGTCAAAGCCGATAATGGCCCTTCCGCTTTCCACTACGGACAAGAGCAAGAAAATAGCCTGTTGGAAAGCGATGCCACCCGGTACAGGGGTGCCGGTATGCGGGCACAAATCAGGTTGCAGGCCGTCGATGTCGAAGCTGATGTAAACCTCCTGAGGCAAGGTATCTACTATGGCTTTGCAGGTCTCGGACCAAGGTGTTCCGTTGAATTGCTGCCGCTGTAGCTCATGGTCGTAGAATACGGTACAGCGCCCGCTTTTTTCGGCGAAAGCCACTTCCTCCTGGCAGTAATCACGTATGCCGACTTGGGTGAGCTGGGTGATCTGCGGCAGCTGCAAAGCATTGTAAAAAATGGAGGCATGGGAGTAGGTAAAGCCTTCGTACGCTTTGCGCAAGTCCATGTGCGCGTCGATTTGCAGTACGCCAAACTTTTTATGCCGCTCCGCTAGTGCTTGCAGGAAGCCGAGCGGCACGCTGTGTTCGCCGCCCACTATGCCTACTAGCTGCCCACCTTGCAGCAGGGAAGCAGTTTCTGTCTCCACCCAAGCGCGTAGTTCCTCGCAAGCTTGGTTGATATGGCGGAGAATAGCTGGGTCCGGGGTTTCTCCCCCTTCCAACTGCTCGATGTAGCGCTCGGCACCCGGGCGCAGTGCTTCCGACCGGTTTAGCCAATCGGTAGAAGGGGGGCGCATGTAGAGCCCCATCTTCCAGGCGTCCGGCACATCGGGATCGAGCAGGTCGAGCTGTGTGGAGGCCTCCAGGATGTTGGCAGGCCCGGTAGCCGTACCTGCGCCGTAGGATACCGTGACATCCCAGGGTACGGGCAGCAGCACGATTTGTGCATCGGCCTCCTCAAAAGGCAGTCCGATGAAGTGGCCGTTTTTGAGTCCTACGCCGTTGGGGTCGAAGTTTTTGATTTTTTCCGCTCTGGAGTTGGAATTTCCCATTTATCTTTGTTGTTGATGTACTGTTGTAAAACGACGTAGTTACAATATCCATATAATTAGGATCATGGAAAAAGAGAACTTGTTAAAACGGATTACTATTGATCCAAATGTTTGTCATGGGAAGCCCTGTATCCGAGGATGGCGTTATCCCGTCGGTACAATATTGGAATATTTGGCTGGAGGGGATCGCATCGCAGATATTTTGGAGGAATTCCCAGATTTGGAAGAAGAGGATATACTAGCATGTCTGACTTATGCCTCACTAGCGGTGAATAGTAAGAAATCGGTCATACCATTTGCGGCATGAGATTCTATATTGACGCTCATCTGCTTCAAATAATAAAACGAACATAAATGTCAAAAGTACTCATCATCGGCGCCGGCGGCGTAGGTCGGGTCGTAACTTACAAATGCGCACAGCACCCGGGAGTATTCTCTGAAATCATGCTGGCCAGCCGCACGAAATCCAAGTGCGATGCCATCGTGGCGGATGCGCAAAAAGCGACCGGGCACCAAAAGATGCAGACCGCGCAGGTGGATGCCGATAATGTGCCGGAACTGGTAGCGCTGATCCAATCTTTTCAGCCGGAGCTGGTGCTGCACGTGGCTTTGCCCTATCAGGACCTTACCATTATGGATGCCTGCTTAGAGACAGGTGTCAACTACTTGGACACGGCGAACTATGAGCCTAAAGACGAAGCCAAGTTTGAGTACAGTTGGCAGTGGGCCTACCAAGACCGTTTCAAGGAAGCGGGCCTGACCGCCGTGCTGGGCTGCGGCTTCGACCCCGGCGTGACGAGCATTTTCACCGCCCGTGCCGCCAAGCACCACTTCGACGAGATGCACTACCTCGATATCGTGGATTGCAACGCGGGCGACCACGGCAAGGCTTTCGCTACCAACTTCAACCCGGAGATCAATATCCGCGAGGTGAGCCAAAAGGGCAAATACTACGAAAATGGCAAATGGGTAGAAACCGAGCCGCACGAGATCAAAAAGGTACTGAACTACCCGAATATCGGCCCCAAAGACTCCTATCTCATCTACCACGAGGAGCTGGAATCTTTGGTGAAGAATTTCCCCACCCTCAAGCGGGCCCGTTTCTGGATGACCTTCGGGCAGGAGTACCTGACGCACTTGCGCGTGATACAGAACATCGGTATGGCGGGTATTGAGCCGGTCGAGTACAAAGGCGTGGACGTCATACCACTCGAATTCCTCAAAGCCGTACTGCCGGACCCCGGCGGGCTGGGCGAAAACTATACCGGTGAGACGTCCATCGGCTGCCGTATCAAAGGCATCAAGGACGGCAAGGAAAAGACCTACTACATCTGGAACAACTGCAGCCACCAAGCTGCCTACGACGAGACGGGCGCGCAGGGCGTTTCCTACACCACGGGCGTACCCGCTACTCTCGGCGCTATGATGGTGCTGACCGGCAAGTGGGGCGGTGCCGGCGTCTTCAACGTAGAAGAGTTTGACCCCGATCCGTTTTTGGATAAGCTGGGGGAGATGGGCCTGCCTTGGAAAGAGGAAGTTGGGGTAGATTTGGAATTGTAAAGCGATATTCAAATGCCTGCCAAAGACTTTTACCACGATCATGTCAAGTCTGCACTCGAAGCAGAAGGGTGGGAGATCACCCATGATCCTTATTTTATCCGGGTAGGACGCAGGAAGAGCTTTATTGATTTAGGTGCCGAGAAAGCGATTATTGGAGCTGAGAAGAAGGGGGTTAAGATTGCAGTGGAAATAAAAAGCTTTCTCGGTGCTTCTGATTTGGATGAGTTTGAAGATGCTCTTGGGCAGTTTATCATATACTTCAATGCCTTGGAAGAAAAAGATCCAGACCGGCATTTGTATATGGCTATGCCGAGTGATTTTCACGAGCGATTCTTCGAAGATGAGTTTTTTAGGAAGTTGGCCGAGCGCTACCGCCTTAAAATGATTATTTTTGATGAGGATACTAAATTAATTCGGAAATGGACAAAGTAGCAAAGTACAAGGTCGCAGTCAGAACGCTGGTAGAAGATGTTTATAAAATGATACCCTCTGATGAAGCTATAGAAACCCAACTCATTATCGACGAGGAAAGGGGGCATTTTTTGTTGTTTTCCGTGGGCTGGGAGGATAGGCACTGGGAGTATGGAAGTTTTGTTCACATTGATGTTAAGCCAAACGGAAAGGTCTGGATTCAACACAATGGTACCGACTTAAAACTTGGAGATGAGTTGGAATCTAAAGGCATCCCAAAGTCGGATATCGTCATAGGATTCCATTCTCCCCACAGCCGGAAGCTCACAGAGTACGCAGTGGGCTAAGAAAATCCTTCTTGCTATAATTTTCAAAACAACATGATCAACTACGCCCAAGCTCCCTCCCCATCCTTCCTACTCGACGAAAGCCGCCTGCGCCGCAACCTTGAGCTCATCAGCAGTGTGCAAGAGCGCGCTGGCGTGTCGGTAATTCTTGCCCTCAAAGGCTTTTCCATGTGGCGGGCCTTCCCCTTGGTTAAGCAGTACTTGAAAGGCGCCACCGCCAGTTCCCTGCACGAAGCCCGGCTGATTTACGAAGAGATGGGCGTGCGGGCGCATACTTACTCGCCGGCTTACCTACCGGGCGAGTTGGAAGAAATCCTGCGATATAGCAGCCACCTCACCTTCAATTCGGTAGCCGAATACGAGCGGCACGCCAGCCATATGGCGAAAGCCGGGCATAAGGTGTCCGCCGGCCTGCGGGTCAATCCAGAGTATTCCGAGGTAGAAACGGATTTGTACAACCCAGCTGCTCCGGGCTCCCGCCTAGGCATAGCGCCGGATGGCTTGGGCGAGCAATTGCCGGAAGGGGTAGAGGGCTTGCACTTCCACACGCTTTGCGAGTCGAGCTCCTACGATTTGGAAAAAGTACTAGCGGCTTTTGAACACCACTTTGGGCGCTTCTTCCCGCAGCTGAAGTGGGTCAACCTCGGCGGTGGGCACCTGATGACGCGGCAGGGGTACGATGTGCCGCATTTGGTGCAGTTATTGAAGCGGTTCCGCGAGCGTACGGGCTTGGACGTCATTCTGGAGCCGGGCAGTGCCATCGCCTGGGAGACGGGCGAGCTAGTGACTACCGTGCTGGATGTGGTGGAAAACCGGGGCGTGCGCACCGCCATCATCGATGCCTCCTTCACCGCCCACATGCCGGATACGCTGGAGATGCCCTACCTGCCCAAAATCATTGGCAGCAAGCCGGAAGGGGAGGGGCCGTATACCTACCGCATCGGCGGGGTGAGCTGCCTGGCGGGAGATTATAAACAGGCCTACCACTTTGATCGCCCGCTCGAACCCGGCGACCGCCTAGTGTTCTGGGATATGATCCACTATACTATGGTGAAGACCACCACCTTCAACGGCGTCAAGCACCCCGATATCTGTATGTGGCGGGAAGATGGCGAGCTGGAGGTGGTGAAGCGCTTTGGGTATGAGGATTTTAAGGGGCGTTTGTCTTAGTGTGGGGTTTCGCATTGCGATTCAAATAAACACCACAATCCGTACCTACGGCACGGGATGATGTTTTTTGCTTTTTACTATGACGATGCTCCTAATTGGGATAATGCACCGTATACAATTTTTCAAAGGTAAAGAGAAAGAAAAAGGTAAAGAGAAAGAAGATGAATTCGAAGAAAACACTTGCTTTGATGGCGGCTTTTGTGATTGGTAGTTCGAGCCTCTTGGGGCAAGTGTTTTCTTTGTATGCATCCATCGGGCTTGATGCGGCCAACGTTAGAAATTTAAACGATGATGCCGAGTGGGCTGCATTTCCTAACGGCGGTATTGAGTTGCATTACGCTCTCGGTGACAGATTTGCTTTAGAATCGGGTTTACAGTTTAGTAAACGTTACTTGAGGCTACATGGTGCGATGCTGCTACTGAACTTTGGCAACTACGTAGATTTTCCGTACTTCGATATTCCCTTGATGATGCGGTACGACCTAGAAAAGTTCGGCTTGGCGCTCTCTGGTGGGGTTAAAAACTCATTCAACCTCTCAACATGGAATACTATGACACTTGCAAGTGACGGCAACGAAACAACGATATACTATATCCTGAACCCTGTACTAGCAATCGACAAGCATATTTGGCGAAGGTTTTCCGTAGAGCTCTCCTATACATTTCTCGGGCTAAACAAAGTCGGTCATGAAGAAGCTACAGGCCTCAGAAATTATCGCATATGGCCATATTGGAGTTTGGGGTTAGAGTATCGCATTTCAAAATATAATCACTGATACTACAACGAGCTAAGTTTTTAACTACATGCTGGATAATTTCGTGGGGCGCTTGTCTTAAATTTTACTGACCTAGTGCAGCTTTTAGCCTTTTTTCCCCGCCCACCACGGGCAATGCTAAGCTAGTAGCTTCCAAGTCCACCGTCAGCTCCGTGCCGGGGTCCGGCCAAAGCGTGAAATCCCGGTCGGAAGAGAAGATCATCAAACCGATCTGCTGCCCTTCCGGGATGATCTGGTCATCGGGCTGCAGCTCGAAAGACAGTTCGTAGTACTTGCCCGGTTCTAACGGTTCGCTTTCGCGCAGGGAGCTATGGTTTTGTGGGTCAGCCCAGCCCCGCGTGATGATGTTGTCCGTGATTTTGGTGCCGCGCCCGTCTTCCCAGGGCAAGGCCACTAGCCACACGGAAAGGTTGGCGGCCGGTTGGCTGCTTGCTAGCCGGATGTTGAGCGCTGGCAGCCCGGAAATATGTACCGCTTGCTGCAGCTTTGGGGTAAGGTACATCAGCCGGTGGTCCGTGTATTCGGCTTTCGCCAAGGCTTCCCCATCAAAAGAGAAATTATCGACCAAGGTTTCTTGTCCTGCGTTTGGGGAGGCTTTTAGTTTTAAGCTGCCCCGGCCCGGAGCATTGCCTGCCAAGTGTAAAGTTACCGCACTGGCTTCCGGATTCGGGTAATCTTCGTAGGCGGTAGGTTCGTCCCGCGCATCCGTTTCCCGGACGATCCAGGCCACAGGGTCGTCTTCCACACCATTGTCTACGCCGTGCAGGAAGCGGGTAAACCAGCGGTTCATCATACTTAGGGGTGGCGGCCCGCCGTGCCCGGCTTGGTGGTAGTAAATCTGCGCGGGCAATCCTTTTTCCTTAGCCGCTTTGTAAATGCGGTAACTGTGCTCCGGCATTACATTCCAGTCGTTGAAGCCATGTGACATCAGCAGGGCGGCTTTCATGCCGTCCATATCGTTGAGGTAGTCGCGGCCCGCCCAAAAATCGTTGTAGTCGCCCGTGATACGGTCCATGCCTTCGCGCATTTCCTGATCGCGCACCGTAGCGTTGTTGTACGCCCGTTTTTCCGGCGCGCCGCTGTGGATATAGTCGTACAGCACATCTATGTCTTCGCCCAGGTAGCCGCCCGGCGAGCGCACCAGCCCGTTGGAGCGGTAGTAATGGTAGTAGGAAGTATTGGGCGCAATCGGGATAATAGCTTCTAGCCCCTCCACGCCGGTAGTCGCCGCAGCGATGGGGAGGGTACCGTTGTAAGAAGTGCCGGTCATGCCCACTTTGCCGGTCGACCAATACGCTTCCACTTCCTCGTCGCCATAGGGGGTGGTATAGCCTTTTGCTTTCCCGTTTAGCCATTCGATGACAGCTTTAGGAGCGAGCGATTCATTGTCGCCCCCCACGGTAGGCGCGCCTTGCGACAAGCCGGTGCCCGGGGAGGACGAATGGACCATAATATAACCGCGCGGCACCCAAGTACCGAGGCCCCGGTTGGAAATGATGGGGCGTTGTACCTGCGTATTGATCTCCGGGTGGACCCGCTCTTCTGCTGTTTCGCCCAGATTGTGGCGTACATTCCAAAATACCCCTTCCGCATTGGGGGCAACCCCGGCAAAGTAGGGGCTCGTCATATAAACTACGGGCAGCTTAAGGCCTTCCGTTTCGGTCTGCTCAGGCCGGGTCACCGCCACGTGCATGCGGTCGGGTTTGCCGTCGCCATCGGTGTCAAAATCGGTTTCCACCCAGAGGTCGTGGCGGATCCAGTTTTCCGGGTTTTTGAATTCGGGGACGACTTGTGCTTCGCCGTTTTCGAATACGGGTTGGGCTTGCGCAAAAAGGGTTATGCCGGGCAACAAGAGAAGGAGACCGAGACTAAACATTAAGACATAAGATCGCATACGGCAGCTAAGTTGGATTTTGGCTAAAAATAAGTAAAAAAGATTTTACGGCTGTTTACCGTCGGTCTTGTCTGTTTAATTAACCGGGGCTTCCGGAATGACTAATAGTAAAACGATTAATGAGGGCACTACGTGATAAACGACAGCCTGAGGGCTTGCTGTTTAATCATTGAAAGTTAGGTCGGGAATACATTAAAATAGCGATCCAGACCAAAATTACCGTTGTTGCAAAATACGGTATTCATAAGCATCCAGCTCTGCTTGTTCACCTATTGTCAAGGTTGTGTTTTGTGTAATCACCTGCCAAGATGTTCCCTGCAATGATTCGGGTATAGCAAAGGAGTGGGGTTCGTCCCGTACGTTTACCATTACAAGTACCGTTTCATCTCCTGTCTGTCGTGTGAAGGCTGCGATGGCACTGGAACTATAATCTGTAATACCACCCCGGCGCAGTGCTTCGCTCTGCAGGCGGAACTGCAAAAGGTTCTGGTAGGCTTCCCGTGTAGCGGCATTCATACTCCAGTCGATAGTGTATTCTTGCCCCTCGAAAAAGGGTAATTGGTCAGGTACCGCTACCTCCTGACCATTGTAGACAAGCGGGACCCCGCCCATGGTGCTGGCGATGACAAAAGCAGCCATACTGGCTTTCTGGCTACCAAAAACCTGCTGTGGTGTAGCCTCCCAGGCGTGCTGATCGTGATTAGTCACCCAGCGCACGATGTGTTGTTCGCTCCCCAGCCCTTCGTACTCCTCGGTATGCATGTAGTGAAGTTGCTGGGCGGGGTTGCCATTGAACACCCGCTTCAACTGATCGTAGTATGCCCAGCCAAAGAGCAGGTCAAAATCCGCAGCTAATAAGGCTTTTTCACTGGATTCTGCAAAAAGGATTAGTTCCCGTTCGGGAATGCTGCGCAGGGTATCAATCGCTGCTGTCCAAAAGTCGACAGGGGCACCTCCGGCAAAGTCACAGCGGTAACCATCTACATTAGCCTCCAGTATCCAGTATTTCATGGCTTTAATCATGGCTTCCCGCATATCATGGCTGTCATAGTTCAGTTCCGCTACATCTAGCCAGTTTGTGCCGGGTGGGTGGATGATATCGCCATTTGCATTTTGTTCATACCAAGATGGGTTTTGCATCCATTTGTGGTCCCATGCAGTGTGGTTGGCTACCCAATCGAGGATGACTGCCATATCCAGGCTGTGGGCTTTGTCTACCAATTCTCGCAGGTCTTCCAGGCTACCATAATCAGGATGTATGGCGTAGTAATCCTTGATCGCGTATGGGGAACCCACGCTGCGTGCGCTGCCGGTTTGGAAAATGGGCATGAGCCAGACTACATTCACTCCCAGCTCCTGCAATTGCTCCAGCCGGGCGGTGATACCGTCGAGGTCATCTGATGTGCTAAAGACCCTGGGGTTGACTTCATACATGTTTATATCAGGTATGGCGGGTACTTGGTCATATGGCGTACTGTACTGCTGGGGTTGGGCCTCAGCAGGGGAGGCCATCTGGGCGGGCTCGTCTTTTTCGCAATTGGAAATGCTAATTACAACTGAGCAGAGGAGACCAAGATAAATGAAGTACTTCATGGGAGATATCGATAAAGTTAAGAATATAGCGCTGAAGTATTACAAGCCCTGCAAAAGTAGGATTAATGGACAAAATAGAGATTTATCCATAGCAAATCAATATGCTCTAAATATTTCTTGGCTTTAGCACCTGCACTTTATCCGGTAATACCTCTACGGAAACAGAACGATGCTCGCCGTGCAGTTCACCATCAATCTGCAGAGGCATTGGCCGGTCTGCTTCGAGTTGCAGGGAGCGGCATTGTATAATCTTTACGTAGCGGGACTTGTCAATTTGGCCAATAAAAAAGAGCACGCTAATCCACAGCAGGTACCAACGCGGCCAGGGCAGGAACAAACAGAGCTCGAAGCGGCCGTCATCCAGCTTGCCGTTCGGATTGACTACCGCGCCGGTGCCGTACCGTCGGGCGTTCGCAAAGGTGGCCATGATACTACGGCGGCGAAAGTGGCGGCCATCTGCCTTGATGTCAAATTTCGCCAGCGGCCGGTTCCGCGCCACGCGGAGGAAACTCCGGGCATACCCGCTTTTGCCCCGCTCGGTATTGGATTCAAATTCTTGCACCAGCCGGGCGTTATAGCCCATATCCGCTAAGTGGAAAGCGTAGTGCTCCTCGTTGATCAGCAGCCCGTCTACCTCTATGGTGTGGCCGTGCAGCAGAACATCGAGCGCTTCGCCTACGTTTCCGGGGATAGACAGGTCGGTGGCTAAGCCATTGGCAGACCCCAAGGGGACAATGCCCATAGAGGTGGAAGTGCCGAGCAGGGTGCGGGCTACTAAATTCACCGTGCCGTCTCCGCCGCAGGCTACAACAGTGTCCGGTTTGTGATCCCGGAGTTGCTTCTGCAGCATTTGGGCGTCCTCCTCGCCCGTAGTTGCCATCCACTGTTCGGTGAGTTGATGTTGTTTGCACCAAGCTTCTATTTCGTGCTGGCAAGCGGCCTTATCATTGCCGCCCGCTATCGGGTTGATGACAAATAGGAACTTTCTCATAATTACCTAACGAAAACCAGACCGCCCTTGTGCGGGTAATCATACAAAATGAGTTTACTAAGCCGGCATATAAGTCTGACTATAAAAAAGTGGCTAGGGCTGCGGACCCCTCCGGTGGTTCTAGCTTACCGGGGGTACGGAACGCCCTACCGGGTATTTATCCGCGGGCATGTGCTAGACGACCGCTTACTGTACGAGCCTGAGGCGGGCGACAGCAAACGCAAAAATATTCGCGCCATGATTAGCCGCTACTTCAGTACGGCGGTGCCGGATGCGGAGGTGCAGATCGAGTTTGCTGGCCAGCAGAAGGTCGTGCATACCGACGAAGCGGGCCATTTTGCGGTGGAGTGGACATTCGATCAGCCGCTCAAAGGCGGTTGGCAGCCGGTGAAATTCATTGCCAGCAACCCCTTGCCAGGGCCGCCCGACTCATTGGAGCGGCACGGGGAAGTTTGGGTGAGTAGTGGGCAACACGAGTACGCGGTGATCTCGGATGTGGACGATACCATTTTGGTTTCCCACGCCACGCAAATTTTGCGAAAGCTGCGCTTGATTTTGACTAAAAATGCCAAGACCCGCTTGCCGTTTCCGGGCGTGCCTGCCTTTTACCAAGCCCTTTGCCGGGGGCGGCAGCCGGAGAACAGAAACCCCATCTTTTTCATCAGCAGCAGCGAATGGAACTTGTACGACTTCCTAGTTGATTTCTGCGAAGAGCGGGGCATCCCCAAAGGCGTCTTCTTGCTGCAAAACCTGAAAATGGGTTTACGGGATTTTCTTGGTACGGGGGGCGGCAGCCATAACCACAAGCTGGACAAAGCCCGCCATCTGATGGAAGTCTTTCCGGATACCTCATTCATCCTTATTGGCGACAGCGGGCAGCGGGACGCCCATCTCTACGCCGATTTGGCGGACGAATACCCGGATCGCGTCATGGCCGTTTATATTCGTGATGTGACCCGCAAGAAAAACAGTGAGACCATACACGAGCTTTACCAGGACCACCCGCAGTTAGAAGGCAAGGTCTGCTTGTCGGGCGATACTTACGCCACGGCCAGGCACGCCTTTGAGCAGGGCTGGATTTCAGGGGAGCAATTGGCGCAAATAAAAGAGGTTACTGCCGAAGGAGGATGATTTCCCACTCAATATTGCGACCTACCCAACTCATTTTCCTTCCAAATCCGCTATCTTGCGCCCAAAATCTGATATGCATACCCTAGAGGACATATCCAGTCTATTCGAAAATAAATTCTACGAGCCGCCGCTGCTGATTCAAGCCTGCGGGCGCATCAATATTATTGGCGAGCATACCGATTACAACGACGGCTTTGTCCTGCCGGCGAGCATCGACCGGCATATCTATTTCGCCATAGGGGAAAACGGCAGCAACGAATGCCACTTTCACGCCGCCGATATCGGGGAAGAGTGCCATTTCAGCCTTTCGGACATCAAGAAAAGCGAGAAAGCCTGGGCGAATTACCTGATGGGTATACTGCAGCAGCTGCAAAAGGAGGATATTGCGCTTGAAGGCCTGGACGTCGTTTTTGGCGGCAACCTTCCCGTTGGGGCGGGTATGAGTTCATCGGCGGCGCTGGAGGCTGGTTTTGCGCTGGGCGTATGCAGTATGTTCAATTTGCAGAAAAGCCGCCGCGAGCTGGCGCAATTGGCCTTGCGGTCTTCCCACGAGTTTGTTGGGGTACCCTGCGGTATCATGGATCAGTTTGCCAGTCTGTTGGGCCGGCGTGAGCAAGCCATCAAGCTAGATTGCCGCTCCCTCCACTACGAGTACATACCACTAAATCTAGGCGATTACGAGCTGCTGCTGGTCAACTCCGGCGTCTCGCATGAGTTAGCTAATTCTGCTTACAAAGACCGGGTGGAGGAGTGCGCGACGGGCGTGCGTGCCATACAGACGGCTTACCCCGGTGTAGAGAGCTTGCGGGATGTGACTTTCGATCAGTTGGAGGCTTGCAAAGGCGCTATGGCCGAGCTCATCTACCGCCGCTGCCGCTATGTATTGGAAGAAAACGAGCGGCTGCACCAAGCCGTCGAAGCAATGGACGAAGGTAATATGGAAACCCTGGGCGCATTAATGCTGCGTACGCACGAAGGCTTGAGCAAAGAGTACGAGGTGAGCTGCCGGGAGACCGATTTCTTGGTAGAGTTAGCCAAAGAGCAGCCCGGCCTGGCCGGCGCCCGTATGATGGGTGGAGGCTTCGGCGGCTGTACCCTCAACCTTTTGCGCAAAGACGCCAAAGAAGAATTCCTGAAAAAAATTAAACGCGAATACTACCGGGCCTTCTCCACCAAAGCCGAGCACTACGAGCTGGAGGTGGTCAACGGCACGGATATCGTCAACTAGCCAGCTATGAAAGTACTGCAGCAAAAGATCATCCTCGCTTCCAAATCCCCCCGCCGCCGCCAATTGCTGGAGC
>JAAAOU010000057.1 GCA_009908745.1 Bacteroidota bacterium | reverse complement strand
GCAGGTCGCCGATGTAGTAGCGTTGTCCGGGAGCGGTGTTGAAGCTGCGCATTTCCCGGCCAATGATGTTGTAGATGACGAGGCGGTCGGCTGCGCCAGCGTGGTTTAGCTGTATGTAGTCGGTAGCGGGGTTAGGGAAAATAGATATATCGGGGCGGAAAGCCTCCCGTGTGCTTGTAGGCTCAGCTGCCGTCAATTCATAAGTGCCGCTTACCAATACCTCATCAGGGGTATTAGCATCTGCCACCTCAATCCGGACCGTAGCGGTACCAGCGATACCCATAGGGCGGGCGTGCACATCCATATTTGTAGACTCGCCGGGGGCAAGCGTGACAGGGGCATCGAGGCCGAGGCTGTCAGAAATATTGGAGTAGACTATTGGGCTGTAGCAGAGGTTCAAATCACAGATTTGTATGCTCCAGTCTTCTGGTACATCCTCAAAATAGCGCACCCAGCGTATGGTAATGTCTTCGTCACCGTCGTTTGTCACTGTAGCGTAACCTACGACTTCAGCAAAGTTGTCTTCGGTATCTACTTCGTCTTCCACGGTAATAGTCTCAGGCGTAAAAGAGAGGGTCGCCTGTGCTATCGTAAGGTGGAATGTGGTCAAAAGTAAAAAGGCTAAAAGTATATTTCTTTTCATAGGATCAGTTTGTACCTGCTTATTGTTATACGCACATAATGCAAATATAGTCAAAAAAAGTCAAGAGCAGCCTATTTATGAAAACCTTAAAGTTGCATAGCAGACATAAAAGTGGCTTTTCTTGCCTATTAAACGAGAACAGCAGGTATAGGTTACACCCACACCTGCTGTTTTCGATAATATGCGGCCAACACTCAAATAAGTTTGGCCCTCCGTACTGGATTACTTCACTACGGTCACGCGCTTGGTTACGGTGCCATGCTCAGTAGCTATACGGACTAGGTAAACGCCTGCTTCCGATGGGCGCCACTGTAGTTGGTGGCCGCCAACTCCCAGCTCAGAGCCTGGCAGCAAGGTCGTTACATGCTTGCCAGAGATATCGAACACTTGCGCCAAAACGGTGCTATTTTCTACAAGAGAGAATTCTACATTTACCAAATCAGTAGCCGGGTTGGGGAACGCAAAGACTTTGCCTTCCAGTTGGTTGGGCTCGTCTACGCTGTTGACCACTTGCTCTGAAACGTTGATATTGTCAAAGTACAGGTTGTTACCCCAGTCGGTTTGTGCGGTGAATCGGATGTTCAACTCGGCTGTGCCGTCGTATGCTGACAAGTCAATGGTATCCGACGCCCAGTCGCCGGGCGCTGCTACATAAAACGGCTGAACGGCAGTTGTCGTAGCAAAGTTAGCACCACCTTCATCGTAAACTGTAGTCCAGTTTTCACCGCAGTCCTCTGAAACGGAAACGATGAACCGATCGTTAGTAGCAAAGCCAGAGAACTGCGCAAACGCGTAGTCAAAAGTGACCTGAGTATTCTCGCTCTCGGTCAGGTCTAGTTTCCCATAGACTAAGTTGGCTTGGGCTCCAACATCATCCCAATTGTAAAAGTCGACCAGAACAGATTGATCAGAATTGCCGTAAGCCCCCATATTGCCGGGAGGAGATTGGAAAACATCTTGGCTAACGACAGCCATAACAAATGTGCTGGGACGCTCGATAACGGTATTCTCAGGTGTGCCAGTTACCAATTCCACGTCCTCAAAGCCTTCTTCAATCTCCATGCCAAAAGGCTCTTGGGGCAGCGTCGCCACCGAGAAGCTGTTATCGAGTTGGTTCAGCGAATTGAGGTCTTCGCCTCCATCACCATTGATGTTGCTGACTTCAATAGTGAACGCGCTGGACCCTCCCGTGAGCATCACATTAAAATTAAAGGTTTCGGACATGCCTTCCATGAGCGCACCGTCAAAGTTCTGCGTTTCTACTTCTTCGCCATTGGCAAAAAGCGTGAGGTCGAAAGAATTAATTTCCGTGTTGCCGGCATTTTCCACTACGCTGGAGACCGTCAACTCTTCCTGGCAGTACGTTTCCGGCTCAGCAGCCTGTACGCCCAATGCCAGGTCAAGGAAGCCTTCAGGTTGCCCCAGCGTCTCGCTGATGGCAGCTTGGTGTACCTCTTGGTCGTTGTTGCTCTGTACGAAAGCCACCACGCCAATCTGAGAATAGTCATAGAGGTAGTCCGGCAGCGGCTCGGCAAATTCTACCACTACGGAGTCGCCACTCGGGATCAAGCCAACAGATAGGCCATCAGCGTCCGGCAGCATCTTGCGCATGACGTTGTAAAAGTCCGTCTCATCGGTGCTGCCCGGAGGGTTGGGGAACAGCAGCTCCTGTTCGATAATGGCGGTCTGTAGCACTGTGTTTGGGCGGAAGAACGTATCCTGCTCGGTTACGTTTTTGATAACGCAAGTGACAAAAATGGAATCCAAGTCCTCGGACAGGCTGTGCGTCAGCTCCATGTCGAGTGGAGTCATTTCGGCGTTGATATTGTCAATCTGCCCCACCGTAACATCGGCGGCGATGCCCGCATCTAGCGAGCCACCCAAAATAACATTAGGCACACCCGTTATGCCATAATAGTTTCTGCGAATTAACACCTCCTCTGGGTTGTCCTCATTCATAGGGTCAAAGCCTGGGAAGGAGGTCTGGTACTTCAGGGAGACCACCTTCTCAGCATTGTCAAAGAGGAGTTGGTTGAAGGCAGGGTTTTGTGCCGCACAAGGCGGGCAGGAAGCCTGGGTAAAGTGTTCGACCATCACACGCTTCTGCACCTGCGCAAAAGTGGTGAGGGAAAGAAAAACAAAGCTGGCAAGTAGTAAAGCTGCTCTCATAATGCAATTGAATTTGTAATAGAGGTTATGAATACAGGTTTTGTATAGGCAATGGATCAATATTTTTCGTCAGATCAAAGAGCGCCCGGAACCTCGTAGCCCGGAGCTACGAAGGTGAGGACGTGATGCAGAGGTGGCGGAAAAGATGATTCATGGCCATAAAAAATTTGTGTTCACAAGCTCTCATAGGTTTAAAAAATGGAAAAGCGCATACGAATAATCCGCGCTTTGATTTGTAGCTGAAATTAAATTTCGGCGTAAATGTAGGGGAAAAACTAGAATTGTTGTCGTATTTTTGACATAAAGCGGCCAGAAAGGGCGATTTTCGGCCGCTTGGGGCTGGAAAATGCAATTTGGCAGACAAAGTGGACAGCCAGCTTGACAAGTCTCCGGGCTTGTCGTTTGGTTCTTGTCAAGGCTAATGGCCCCTTGCCAGCACAGGCAAGTTCCCCGCCCTTTTTTAGCCTAGATACGCAAGTCTCATGCTTACTGCGCCGCCCCAGCTGTAGGCTGGCTTGGAGGCCGTCTACAGATAGGGCGGTTTGCGGTGTTGTTGCTGGTTCAGCTGTCTATTCTCCGGGCTGCTTTTGCCGCACAGTTTCCCCGCCGCCGGACCGGCAGCAATCCCCAACCCACCGCCAGGCGGAAAGCCCGGCCACAGGGGCAAGCGTCCCGCCACCAATGCAGCTGATGTTAAAACACTGAAACCTGCTGATGGAAATAATTCTAAAAAAACGAGCCATTATTTGGAAGTGTGTAAAAAGTGTTTTTTTTTG
>JAAAOU010000058.1 GCA_009908745.1 Bacteroidota bacterium | reverse complement strand
GTCGGTACGCCAAGCAGCTTGCTTTTGGTCCGAAGCTTCCAAGGCCGTAGAGAGCCAACCCTGCGGGTAAGCGACGATGACCTTTCTAATCTTGCCCAGTTCGCCATTTTGCACCATCGCCCGGGCTTGCTTGACCATGGGGTAGCCAGTATAATTATGGGTGAGCGCAAAGAGCAGGCCGGTTTCTTCCACGATTTGCGCTAGTTCCTTGGCTTCCGCCAAATTGAAAGACAGGGGCTTGTCGCAAACCACGTGGAAGCCGTGCTGCAAAGCCATTTTCGCCGGCGGGAAGTGCATATGATTGGGCGTGACGATGGCCACAAAATCCATGCGGTCGCCTTCCGGGCGTTGCTTTTCCGCCTTGATCATCTCCTCGAAATTGCCGTAGACCCGCTCGGGAGGCAGGTAAAGGGCTGCACCGGAAGCTTTCGATTTCTCCGGGCTGCTGCTGAATGCCCCGCAGGCCAGTTCTATTTCGCCGTCTAGGGCCGCTGCCATGCGGTGTACCGCGCCGATGAATGCGCCTATGCCGCCGCCGACCATGCCCATTTTTAGTTTTCGCTTCATTTTCTTGTTATCCCTTTTTTTTAAGCTAATTATAAGCTATTGCAAGGCGTTATCTGTTTTATAGATAGTGTTATTTTCGTAAATTCACAGAATGCAACGCAAATCTCAATAATTAAAGTTGAAAGACCGATTAAAAACCGCCACTCTGAATCCCACGAGAACTTTCTAATAACTCCACTTCAACCGAAAAAACACCGCCTGCAGCGGGCTCCGGTAGCCCTCCGCCTCCTCGTCGAAAGTGATCTGCCCAATCAGGTCCAGGTCCCAATTGGTCTTGATGGAATAGGTCAAAACGGGGTTGATGAACAGGGCGTTGACGCGCACCGGGCTGTAGATCAGTGCCAAACTGCTGTTGAGCAGGGGCGTGAAGGGATAGGACGCTTGCGCAAACAGGGCATGCCGGTAGGGGTACAAATTGCGGGCGGAGAGCTCGAAATCAAAAAGGTTGGTCACGCTAGTGCGGCTGCCGCCCTCGCTGTTGTAGAGATAACCGAGGTTGGCGTAGATGGAATTGGAGAAGGAATAATCTAGCCCGAGCGTAGCGGAAAAGGCCTCGTCCCCGCCCCCTTCAATCGGCAAAAAGTAGGTGCCCTCCCCTTTGAAGCCCGCGTCGCCGAGATTGCCCGCCCAGCCGCCGCCCAGCGCCAGGTTCTGCCGGGTATAGCCGGCCAGCAGCTGAAAGTCGTACGACCATTGGTTGAATTTCCACAAGCCCGCTATCGTCGCTTCGTCGAAATCGTCGAACGGCTCGATCACCATCGCCGGCCCGAACAGCTCGTTGTCGTAGATACGGCAATCGCGCGGCACGTTTTCAAAACCGGTGTAGTACCGCACGCGCAAGGCATCGCTCCCTGGCCGCTCCTCGTAGTCGAAATCGGTAAAGGCAAAGGCGTTGAAAATATCGTTGGGGTTCCAGACCGTGCTCACGCCCCAGTTGATGCGCTGACGGCCCAGCCGCACTTCCAAATCGCCCTTGGCGTACTGCAGGTAAAAACGGTCGAGCATGGTATGCATCACCCACGACTCCCCGTTGAAGAGGACCGCCGAGAGGTCAAAGTAGTCGTTGTTCACATCGTCGATCTGCGCACCAAAATCGGGGCTCGCCTGCACCAGCCCGCCGTAGAACACCCGGGTGCGCACATCGGCCCGCAGCAGCCAGTTGTCGTGCGGGTACCAGCGGAAGTTGAGGCGGTTGTGAATGAGGTTGTCTTGGATGAAAGTATCGACCAACTGCCCGCGTTGCAAGTCCGGGTAGGCGTCGTTGAAAAACAGCAGGGTCTGCATGTTCTTCAGGTAGCCGTTGACGGACCAATTGCGGGGGGCCTCTTCTTGGCTGTAGGCCATCAGGGGGAGCAATAGTAACGAGAGGTAAACGAAGGTTCTCATAAGGCCTGGGTTTCTGTTAGCGGTGAGGGCACGAGCCACAGGCGGTATCGGCAAAGTGGAGGGTCTTAACCCGTGGCATCCTCAACACCGCTTAAATCCATAACTATTGGTTCAACGGTGCTCCTCATGGCTGATCACGCCGTCCTCCAAGGTCACTACCCGCCGTGCCCGGTCGATCACCCGCTGATCGTGGGTGGAAAAGACAAAGGTGATGTTCTCTTCTTGGTTCAGCCGGGCCATGATATCGAGCAGGTTGGCTGTGGAGGCGGAGTCGAGGTTGGCGGTGGGCTCGTCGGCCAGGATAAAAGTCGGCTTGGGCGCCAAGGCGCGGGCCACGGCTACGCGCTGCTGTTGGCCGCCGGAGAGCTCGGAAGGGCGTTTGTCGATTTTTTCGTCCAGCCCCACAGCGTGCAGCAGTTCCTTCACCCGCTTGTCGCGTTCGGCTTTAGAGCGGTTTTGCAGCAGCATCACAAACTCCACGTTCTCGCGGGCGGTCAGCACCGGTATGAGGTTATAAGCCTGAAAAACGAAGCCGATGTGCTCTTTGCGAAAGTCGATCAACTCGTTGTCGGACATTTTGGAAATATCCACGCCGCCCACTTCCACGTAGCCTGCCGTGGGCCGGTCTAGCCCGCCGATGATGTTGAGCAGCGTTGTTTTGCCGGAGCCGGAGGGGCCGACGATGGCGGTGAATTCCCCTTCCGCGATTTCCAAGTCCACACCTTTCAAGGCTTTAACGGGGATTTTATCCGGATTGTAGACTTTTTCTACCCCTTGGGTTTTGATGACAGCCATGGTCCAATGCTTTTTGCTTGCCGTGGAAAGCTACGCTTTTATGGGCAAACGGATACACTTTGCGTTCAACTTTTGCACATTTTCCGAGGCTTTTTTGCCGAAAGGCGCCCCCTCATTTTACTTGCCGTTGCTTGCGTAGTTCGTCTTGCTTCTGCTCCGGCCAATTCAGGGCCTGAATGTTCTTGGTATTGTCCAACAGTTGTTCAATTTGCGTGCGTCCTGTGTCCGGCGATTCGTGATGACGGGCCAGCTGCCGGCCTATCAGGGTCTTGTGGATACTAAACGCTAGGCAGGCACTACGTAAGGTTAGCCCCTGACGAAGCAAGGCTTATCAGGGTCTTGCGGACACTAATTACACGAAGGGACACGAAGACCGTTTTGGCTATGCCAAAACCCATACACGACACGCTTGCATTCGTGCCCCTAGGGCCATGACAAGCTTCGCTTCGTCGGTGGAAATTCGTGTCATTCGTGGCTAAAAACACGGGCTTGCGTGGCTGATGTGCGGCACAAAACTTATCAGGGTCTTGCGGACACCAATTACACCAATACGCTGGGCAAGCGCTAAGTAAGGTTAGCCACTAATTACACGAAGGGACACGAAGACTGTTTTGGCCATGCCAAAACCCATACACGGCACATTCGGATTCGTGCCCCTTCGTGAAATTCGTGGCAATAAAATATGCCGTACAAGGCAGGGAGGGGCTACAAAACCGAGCACCGTGCCGCTTTCAGCACCAACAGTATAGGAACACTGATCCGACTGATCGCAATGATCCGACTGATCTTGGCACCCACTCCGTGGCTGCGCTATGCGGACGTGCCTGCCGTGCAGACCGCA
>JAAAOU010000340.1 GCA_009908745.1 Bacteroidota bacterium | reverse complement strand
CTTGGGGGGGTAAGCATTTTAGCAATAGCACCAGCGGCCAAGCCGATAAGTAACCAATAGATGAGACTCATGTTGATGTTTGTTTTGTTTATGCCTACAAAATAGGCAATTATCCCAGCTGTTGCAAAAATTCCTCCTCTGTCAGGATGCCCACTGTCCCCAATTCCCTCGCTTTCTTGAGTTTCGAGCCTGCTTTTTCGCCAACCACCAGCACATCGAGGTTGCCGCTTACGGCGCTAATATTCTTGGCACCGGCCGCTTCGGCTTTGGCCTGCGCTTCTTTGCGGCTCATGGTTTGCAAAGAACCGGTGAATAGGATGGTTTTGCCCACAAAGGGGCCGTCACTACTTGCTGCTTTTGGGATATCGTCCTCCGTTTGCTCGAGGTTGACGCCGAGCTCCTGCATCTCCTTCAGCATCTTGATGTTGTGCTCGTCTTGGAAGAAGTCACGTATATTTTCCGCCACAATAGGACCCACGTCTTTGATATTGGTGAAGTCCTCTACCGTCCACTCTTGCAGCTCGAGTACATGCTTGACCTCGGCGGCGATGATTTTGGAGACCTTGCGGCCAAGGTGGTGGATGCTCAGGCTGTGCAGCAAGCGGTGTATAGGGTTTTGTTTTGCCTTTTCTATAGAAGCCTCGAGGTTGTCAGCTGACTTTTGGCCGAAGCCCTCCAACTCCGCGATTTTGCCGTAGTCCAGCCGGTACACATCGGCGATGGTCCGCAGCCAGCCCAGCTCGTAGAAACGCTCGATGATGGACTTGCCCATCCCGTCGATATCCATAGCGTTCTTAGAGACGTGGAAGACAATCTGCTGCAGGTTTTGGGCGCCACACACGCAGGTCGGGCAGCGCCAAGCGGCTTCCCCTTCCGGCCTTACGAGCTCTACCGGTTCGTCCGTGTCGTTGACTGGGCAGTAACGGGGGAATTCAATGGGTTGCTCCGAGCCGTCGCGCAGGTCGTCCATGGCTTTCACGATGTAGGGGATGACGTCGCCGGCCCGTTCCACCAGCACCGTATCGCCTATGCGTAGGTCTTTGCCTTTGATAAAGTCTTCGTTGTGCAGGGAAACGGATGCCACGGTCACGCCGGCCAATTGTACTGGGGCGATCTTGGCGACGGGTGTGATGGAGCCAATCTTGCCCACCTGGTACTCTACTTTCAGCAGTTTAGAGGTCGCTTGTTTGGCCTTGAATTTGTAGGCGATGGCCCAGCGGGGGTGGTGGCTGGTATAGCCGGTGCGTTCCTGCAACTCGCGGTCGTTCACTTTTACTACCATGCCGTCTACTTCGTATGGGTAGTCTTCGCGCCGCTTTTCCCAGTTGACGCAGAAGTTGACGACCTCCTTGATGTTTTTGCACACCTTGCGCTCGTCCCCTTCTTCCGGCACTTTGAAGCCCAACTTAGCCAGCATGTCAAGGCTTTCTTTGTGGGTGTCGAAGCGCTGCAGCACGCTCTTGCCTTCTTCATCGGCGGCGTAACCCAGCGTATAAATAAAGGCTTCCATATTGCGTTTGGCTACCTCCTTGGGGTCTTTCATCCGCAGCCCGCCGGTAGCGGTATTGCGGGCGTTGGCGAAGAGTGTAAGCCCGTCTTTGGCGCGTTGCTGGTTGATCTCCTCGAAAGTGTCTTTGCGAATCAGTACCTCCCCTCGCAGCTCTGCTTTGTATACGCCGTAGTCGGAGAAAGCCGCTTTAAGCGGGATGGAGCGGATCACACGGGCGTTGTTCGTCATCTCCTCGCCCATCTGGCCGTTGCCCCGCGTCGCTCCCCGGCTTAGCTGGTCGTTTTCGTAAATCACGGCGATGCTGCCGCCGTCGTATTTGGGCTCCACCGCATACTCGATATCCTGATCTTCGGGAATATTGGCGTAGCGCTTGATCTGCTGATCGAATTCAAACAGGTCCTCTTCATTATAAGAGTTCGCCAGGGAAAGCATGGGCACGAGGTGCTCCACGGAGGGGAACTCTTCCGTCAGGTCGGTAGAGACGCGTTGGGTGGGGGAGTCGGGCGTGACCAGCTCGGGGTGTTCTTCTTCCAGTGCTTCTAGCTGCTTGAAAAGCTGATCGTACTCGTAATCGCTCAGCACTGGATCATGCTTAATGTAGTAACGGTACTCGTGGTAGACGATCAGCTGCCGGAGTTCACTGAGCTGCTGATCAGCGGACTGCTGCCGGATGGCACTATCTTCATCCAGGTATTCTTTGGACAGGCTGTAGAGGGACTGTTGTTCTTCTTTGCTGTACATGTAGCGGGTTAGATTTCTAGTGTTATCGCTTAGGTGAAATGCTTGAGCATAATGATTTCCTTCTCCTTCAGATGTCGGAAAAAGCCACGGGGCAGGTCTTTTTTGGTCAGACCGGCGTAGTACATGCGGTCCAGCTTCTTCACTTCGTACCCCAAGTGCTCAAAGATACGGCGCACGATGCGGTTGCGGCCGATGTGCAGCTCTATACCGACCTCCTTTTTGCTTCCGCCGATGACGTAGTCCACACCGTCTACCGGGGCGGGGCCATCTTCCAGCTTAACGCCCTGACGTATGGCGTCGATATGGTCGGGCGTCACGTTTTTATCCAGCGTCACTTGGTAGACCTTCTGTACTTTATGGCTGGGATGGGACAGCTTTTTGGCCAGGTCGCCGTCGTTGGTCAGCAGCAACAAGCCGGATGTATCCCGGTCGAGACGGCCTACGGGGAAGATGCGCTCCGGGACTTCGCCGGCCACGATATCCAATACCGTTTTGCGGCCGCGGTCATCCTTGACGGTGGTGATGTAGTCGCGGGGTTTGTTAAGCAGGATGTACACCTTGCGTTCTTCCGGTTGAATCCGCTCGCCTTTGAAGCGGATTTCGTCCCCCTCCTGTACTTGGTAGCCGGGGGCTTTTTCGACTTCCCCGTTCACGGTAACCAAGCCTTGCTTCACATAATCAGCGGCTTGCCGGCGGGAGCAAACCCCGGCGTGCGCCACGTACTTGTTGAGGCGCATGCCTTCCACCTCCGGCTTATCGTGCACAGGCCCGGGCTTGTTGCTTTTGTGCCGGGACCCGCGCTTCGGGGCGTAGTGCTTGCGCTTGTCCTTGTTGGAGCGGCGTTTTTTGGGTGGTTTCGGCATACGTGGTATTTAATTTTTCTGAGCGGTTTTCCAATCTTTGGAAAGCCAACATCTACTAGAATGGAATATCCTCATCATCGTTCATCTTCGACGGCCGGGTAATGACCGTTTGCTGCGGGTCTTCGAAGGTGCCGTCTGGCAAATCGCTGAAGTCGGGGTCATCCAAGTCGGAGAAGCGGGCGTATTCTGCATCGAATCGCAGTCGTACCGTTTCCAGCGCGCCGTGGCGGTGTTTGGCGACGATGACTTCTGCCACGCCCTTGAGGGACATGCCTTCTTCGTCTTCCAGAATATCGTAGTATTCGGGGCGGTAGATGAAGCCAACGATATCGGCATCTTGCTCTATACTTCCGCTCTCTCTCAAATCCGACAACTGCGGCCGCTTCGTCCCCCCACGCGTCTCCACGGCCCGGCTGAGCTGCGATAGAGCGATGACCGGCACGTTGAGTTCCTTCGCCAGGCCTTTGAGTGCGCGTGATA
>JAAAOU010000284.1 GCA_009908745.1 Bacteroidota bacterium | reverse complement strand
CTGCCCGGATCAAGCGTGATGGGGAAACGAAAGTAAAATTCGTTTTTTCCATAAGATCACGATTTGTTTAAAAAAATTAGGTAAAAAAGGTCGTTAAAACATAAACAACGTACTTTCCAGCCGTTATCGCCTGAGTCAGGCAGAACAACTATGCAGTACGTTTATATCTTAGAAATCAGGTCGTCGTATTTGTATTCCGTCTTGTCAGGTCTAGTATTCCATCATGCTGGAACACTCAATAGTATCTCCTTTCTGCGCTTAGCAAGGAACGAAACCCTGCGTAGCAAAGGAAGAATGTATTCTTAGTTGTAATGCTTGTAATCTCTGGAAACTTGCAGCTGCCGCTAGATAAGTAAGAATTGAATTACCCTTGTTTGTCAGCTGCCTACATTGAATCGTCATGGTAGATGAAAGGACTTGCCTCTTTGCGCAGGCAAATATAGCACGAATAACCAACCACCCAAAAAAATAGCTGGTCTTTCTTAAAAAGGGAACCGTTTTTGTTTGACACAAAGCAATGTCTGTCATAGATGTTTTTGTAGATAGCTAACAGTACAGTACAGCACGCACTTGCTTGAACAAATATAGCACTTCTCTTCATAATTCCCAATAATATGCGTCTTTTCTGTCAGACCAAGGAAAAATCATAAGCCGCCTTAATCAATCCGGCCGTATTGCTTACACCGAGCTTGCGCATGATATTCTTGCGGTGCACACTAACCGTTTGATCGCTGATATATAGCATCCTACCAATTTCCTTGTTGTTCATCGCTTGCGTAATAAGCTGTAGTATTTCTAACTCCCGCTTGGTCAGGCTGAATTTTTTCAGGAAAGGGTCCGCTGCAGCATAGCGCTCCGCCAACATCGCTTTGGCTCGCACTTTACGGGTTTTACGGAGTTGCACGCCGGTGCCCAAGAAGGTTTCCCCCGACTGCATTCGGGCTACGGCTTTGCGCAGTTCTTCCGGGGCGCCGCTTTTGAGCAGGTAACCATCCGCGCCAGCCTCAATGGCGGCCCTTACAATTTTTGGGCTGCTGTACTCACACAATACCAACTTGTAAGTCACCACAGGGCGTTCAGCCAAAGACGCCAATACGCCGAGCCCGTCTATCTCCGGCATATTCATGTCGAGGATCAACAAATCGGGGCGATACTCATCACAGAGTGCGAGTGCTTGCTGGCCGTCCGTAGCTTCTTCTACAAGATGGAAGGAAGGGGTCTTGCATTGCGTCAGGAATTGCCGTAGCCCCAAGCGAAAAAGGGTGTGGTCGTCCGCTACGATGGTGCGTAGCATTGCCTTGGCGTGTAGGTTGTTGTTCATGGGATTAAGATTAACTTGTTGAGCCCTTTAGCGATAGCAACTCAACCGCATTACGGTGGATGTATGCGTTGCGAGCTAGCTACCGGACCGTGATAGTACAACACTATTCCGGCCCTAGCACCGATGGCTCATCCACCAATATGGAATATGTTCATGTTACACCGAAGCGGAAACGGCACGCCTACGTTAGTGCCATATCGCTACAGCAGGGTACTACCCCGTTTGGTTGCTCTAAAAGGGGTAAGTCAACCAATCAAGTCTTAGAGCTTGTTGGGACTTTAGTAATCGGTCTGCAAACTGCACTTTTCTGCTTATACTTCGCCCCGAACCCCGATCGCTATCGGGGCATTTAGCTTAGGCTAAACTCCGGTTTTCGGGTCTCGTCTAACCAAAAAATTGCTAGTTTTCGACTAGAAGACCAAAATCCCAACAAGCTCTTAGCATTACGTCGAAGGGGGTAAACAGCGGGGGGATGTCATATCAACCCGCAATATAGTGTTTTTTGACAGGCCTGCCAAATAGCGAAAACAGGGTGAGGCATTGGAGCCTCTGTATCAACTCTTTGCAGTTTGTAGCAGGACGTCAAAACAAGCCGAAATGCAGCGTATTGCGATACAATTTATAGTAAGGGTTAGTTCGCGCGCCAAAGTGCTCTGCCAATTCATGGCTGCCGTCGGTGTTGAAGTCGAGAATGACAGGGCGGTTGGCATGGTTGCGGATCAAGCCATTCAGCAAATAGACTTGTGCCCCCACGGCCCGCCCGGCTTCGGACTCTACAGGCATAAAGCTGATTACTTTGCCATGACTGTACAGGAAGAAGTTAACGGCTAAGGTCTCACCCGCTGGGTTCATCACCGAAGAGGCGAACCCCCACCCGCGGTGCAGGGCGTTATACATTACCCGCTGCATACCGTGAAAGTCCTGCTCAGATTGTTGAGCGCGCGGCCGGTGCTGCTGGTAGAAAGCCGCAATCTGCTCCGGCTTCAGGCTGGACGTCAACACCAAGCCCTCGTCCTCCGCTAATTGCAGTTGCTCTAGCAGCGCCCGGTCATAATCATCCGCTATTTCCTCGTAAGGGCGGTTCAAGAAGAGCTGGTGGTTTTGGCGCTCCTCCACCTTGAATCCGTCGACCACAGGCGGCTGGTTTTGCTCGTTGAGGCGGATGTCGATCTTGCGGAATTCGGCCGGTATCGCTTTCAGGAACTGCTCGACCCGTTTTTGCGAAAGCAAATGGATGGAGTAAATGCCTAACTCGCGCATCAAAGACGGCTGGTGCAGCTCCCGGCGCTTAAAAGGGCCGTCTCTCCATACAAGAGGAAATACCGACTCGTAGTCCCCTTCCACCAGTGCGTCCCAATCCTTGGCGATATGATCAAGGTACCACATATAGCCAAATATGTTGCCGTTGGTCGCATAGTGCACGCAGCTGTTCCACTTTACTTTGTCAATCTCTTCCTGCTTGACGTATTTGATCTCCATATTAGTGTTGTATCCACATTTCAAAAATAGAAACGTCAGGCAGGATAGCTGGTTCAACCATTTTAGCCCTGCGTTTACTAATTCTGGCGCTCTGACGATTTCCGTGCGTTGACGCAAACGCATTTCCCGCACAAGTTCTCAGAGAAGGCAAAATCTTTACTAATTTCAACCTGAATCTGACAAACGGCTGGCACATTCTGCCTATTTCGTTTGTTGGTTGTCCAAAATAATGCCACGGATGAAGGAACTGCTCCACCAATTAGAACAACGACTAGAGGGCGAACTCCACTACGACCGCCTCATGCGCCACCTCTACGCCACAGATGCTTCGGTGTACCGGGAATTGCCCCTAGCTGTAGCCCTGCCCAAACATGCCACGGACGTACAGCATATCGTGCAATTTGCCAATGAGCATGGCTTGCCTTTGATCCCCCGGGCAGCCGGCACTTCCCTGGCCGGCCAGTGCGTGGGCGAGGGCATCGTGGTGGATGTCTCCAAATACATGAACCAAATACTGGAGGTCAACGCTGAGGAAGGCTGGGTAAGGGTACAGCCGGGGGTGATCCGCGACGAGCTCAACCATCATCTGCGGCAGTACGGCCTGTTTTTCGGCCCCAATACCTCGACGGCCAACCGGTCTATGATTGGCGGCATGGTGGGCAATAACTCCTGTGGCACCACTTCTATCGTCTACGGTGCTACGCGCGATCATGTGTTGGCGTTGGATACCGTACTCAGCGACGGGTCGAAAGCGACATTTGGCCCTGTGGATAACCACGCCTTTCGGCAAAAAATGGA
>JAAAOU010000521.1 GCA_009908745.1 Bacteroidota bacterium | reverse complement strand
CAAGCCGATATCTTCTTGCTGCAGCCAGTCGAGCAGCCCCTTTCGGATAGCTGCGCGGATACCATTTATATTGTAGGTAGCAATCGTTGTCGCCATATTCGTTAGCCGTTTGAGGGCGGGAAGATAATGTTTTTCGCTCCCGAGACCTATTTTATGGGGGCTCAGCAATTATTTTTACCCCCTATTTCTACAAAAAAAGCTTGGATTTTAAACCTAAATCACTGAATGTCAACCCACTAAATCCTTACCATCAACTTAAATTGCTCCAGTTGAAAATCAGAATGTACTTACATTGCGGCCAGCTTTGCCCCATATTTGTAATGTGAGCGGGAGGAAACGTCCTCCACAAGTGACAAACAAAGCACAATCAACGCTCACTGCAATTGTAATCCCACGAATGCATACATAATCCCATGGAAGATTTTTGGAGCATCAACGGATGTTCCGATTTTTGGTATGTAGATAGCCTCTCAAAGCTCTTTATCAAGCCGGTTGCTCGCAACCGGCTTTTTTTATGCCCCGCAGGGAACCTACACAATATAATGGTGCTAATCCACAATCATCTCCTTGCGGTCGAGCTCCTGATTGACCATGCCCTCCGGCAGTGCGCGGTACTCGTACTCCTGCGTACGCAGCTGCGGCCGGAAGCCCGCCTCGCGGATGGCCTCCTGAATGCCGTCCGCCGTAAAGCGGAACCGGGCACCCGCGGCAGAAACCACATTCTCCTCTATCATGATAGAACCGAAATCGTTAGCGCCGGCGTGCAGGCACATCTGCGCGACCTGCTTGCCCACCGTCAGCCAAGAAGCCTGAATGTTGGTGATATTCGGCAGCATGATGCGGCTCATAGCGATCATGCGCACGTACTCGTCGCCCGTGCAGGTGTTGCGCGCCCGCTTGATGCGCTTGAGTATGGTGTCCTCGTCTTGGAACGGCCAGGGGATGAAAGCGATGAAGCCTTTGGCACCCGCCGGCTTTTTAGCCTGTACTTCGCGGATGCGCACCAGGTGGTCCATGCGCTCCTCGTTGGTCTCGATATGGCCGAACATCATCGTAGCCGAAGTCGTCAAGTCCACTTTGTGGGCCGCGTGCATGATGTCGAGCCATTCCTGCCCGCCGCATTTGCCTTTGGAGATCAGCCGCCGGACCCGGTCGCTCAGTATCTCCGCCCCCGCACCCGGCAGGGAGTCCAAGCCGGCTTCCTTCAAGGCCGACAATACCTCAATATGCGTGCTCTGCTCCAGCTTGGTGATGTGCGCAATCTCGGGCGGGCCCAACGCGTGCAGCTTCAGCTCCGGGTACAGCGCCTTCAGCTCCTTGAACAAATCGACGTAGAAATTCAGCCCCAAGTCCGGATGGTGGCCACCCTGCAACAGCAGCTGCCGCCCTCCGAATTGGAAAAGCTCGTCTATCTTCTGTTTGTATTCTTCAATGCTGGTCGTATAGGATTCCTCGTGCCCCGGCCGCCGGTAAAAGTTGCAAAACTTGCAGTTGGCGATGCAGACATTCGTGGTGTTAGAATTCCGGTCGATGATCCAAGTGACCACATCGTTGGGCACGTGGTGCTGCCGCAGCTGATGGGCGACGTGCATCAGCTCCGCCGTGGAGGCGTTCTCAAACAAAAACACGCCTTCTTCCACCGACAGCTCTTGCAGTTGCAGTGCCCGGTGCAGTAACTCGTCTATTTTCATAGTTCACTTCTTTTGAATGGCAACAAATGTAGGGAGAATCGGTTGGCCGCGCCGCAAGACTTGCCAAGTTTCCTGCTGAGCGGATTGCTCTGGCCTTGCCCCCATAAACCAAAAGTCCTCCACAATCTTAAAAAACCACTTTGCCAACTCGAAACATTGTTGTAAATTCCCCGTAAAACATGGCAAAACATTAGCCTACACCCGCTAAACACACTCAACTGTACGCAGAACAGCGCTTAATAAGAAAAATACATGAGCGAAAACAAAACCACAGAAAAAGCCGTCTACCGCATTTTCAAGCTCATCCGCCTGCTAAACTCCTACCCCCGCCGTACCGTGAAGCAGCTGGAAAGCCTAACGGGGGCATCTAGTTCAGGCTTATACCGTGACTTGAAAATGCTGGACCGCCTCGGCTACCCCGTAGAAACCGACCAGCACGGCCGCAAGTACCTGCAGTTCCCCTTCCAAAAAGGCAAGAGCAGCGTGCTGGAGCCCGACGAGCTCTTTTTCCTACAGGACCATCTGCAGCAGACCGCCGGCGACTCCCCGCAGGCGCAGGCTATTTTGCACAAGTTCAACCTCAACCTTAGCATGATACCGCTCGCGGACGCGCTGCCGCAGCTGCACGCCAACCGCATACTGCAACTCATACGCACCGGCATTGAAACCCGCTCCTGCCTGCTGCTGAAGGGCTATCAGTCCCTCTCGAGCGAGACGGTCAGCGACCGCCGCATCGAGCCGCTGGAAATCACCGAAGACTACCGCTACCTCATCGGCTGGGACCTGGACAAAGACCGGCAGAGCCAGTTCAAGATCGCCCGCATTGCGGACATCCACTTCCTGGACCAGAAAGTGCAGCCGCAGCGGGTCGCTTCCCCCACCGACCTCTTCGGCCTGACCGGCGACAAATGGATGGATGTCAAACTGAAACTGAGCAACCTGGCCCGCCACCTGCTGGTGGAAGAATTCCCGCACAGCCGCCCGTTCATCAAGCGCCGGCGAGAAGGCGTTTTCTTCGAAGGCCAAGTGCGGCACTGGAAAGGCATCGGCCGCTTCGTGCTGGGCCTGCCGGGGGAGATCGAGGTGCTGCAGCCGGAAGGTTTCAAAGCGTACCTGCGGGAGCGCGCGCAAGGCTGGTCATATTAAAGACATAGACTTGCCAAGTTTCCCTAGGCTAAACCCCAGCCCTTGGCAAGTCTTAAGCATAAAACAAGAAAAGGCAATGCGCGGTAAATGCGCAAAGCCTCCAATACAAAGGTGGCGATTTTTTTAGGGGAAATCAAGGGCGGGGAAGAAAGACTTGCCAAGTTTCCCTAGGCGGAAAACCTAGCCCTTGGCAAGTCTAATAAGTCAGGGAAATCAAGGGCGGGGAGAGGATTCCCGTTATTTGGGAATGGGGTGGGGTACTTTTGTGGATGTAAAAAATATAAGGATGATAAAGACTTTATACGACATTGGAAAAACGTTGTCTGAGCTTGAAAGGTACAACACATACTATGAGCCATGGAGCAACCCTTTTCCAAATGAGGAGAAAGCTCAGGATGCAAAGGTGCTTGTTGTACATGTGGCTAGTCAGCGGATCGACAAGATTGAACTGGAAAATTTCAGCGAATCAAAAGTTGATAAGTACTTATTCCGGGATATAAGAGGTAAGAATGGAACCAACCTTGTACCTACCTTTTATTTCCCATTATCTAAGAAGGCAGATGAGTTAAAGTGGGAAAAAGATCAGAAGGATAGTTTAAGAAAACTATGTAATAGAGTCTCAAGGTCAATAAAGAACTACAAGCACGATTTTGTGGAGCCGGGTGAATTGGAGCGGCTGGAAGGTTTACTCCTCGAAAAAAGCCGCCAACTCAGCAAAGACAATTACCATCTGTTAACGATGAAGATAGACGGTAAATATTTTGGTGAATTCGAAGCGTACCGGGAACTGTTTG
>JAAAOU010000189.1 GCA_009908745.1 Bacteroidota bacterium | reverse complement strand
CATCAACAGCAGCGGCAGCGGCAATGCTGATGTGCTGGTCACCGAGCTGCTGAAGGTGAATATTTCGGGCAGCGGGGATGTGTTCTACAAAGGCACCCCTACCCTAGACATCAACATCAGTGGCTCCGGCGAGGTATTGGACGCCAATTAAAAAGGAAGGACTTGCCATGTTCCAACAACTTGGCAAGCCCCCCTTATTTTTAGGATACTACCTTTTCCGGCTGCTCTTCAGCAGATTCTGCTTTTTCCACTTTGTGCCCGGCGGCTTCTGCGTATACACGCTTGTCGAGCACGAGGTTGGGGCTGCCAAAGAGAATCTTCCACCACGCTTTAGGCGAGCGGTAAGTTTTCATATCCTTGACGATGTCCACCGCTTCGTGGAAAACGAGGTATACCGGATTGTAGGAATTGACCGGCTTTAGGATGCCGTAGTCAGGCGTCTCCTCCTCTGGGTAAAAGGTGCCGAAAATCCGGTCCCATATAATAAAGGTAGAACCATAGTTCTTATCGAGGTACTTTTCGTTAGTCGCGTGGTGTACACGGTGGTGCGAAGGTGTGGTGAAGATGTACTCGATCGGCGCGGGCAGCTTTTTGATCAGCTCCGTATGCAGCCAAAATTGATAGAGCACCTCAACTTGGTGGACCACAAAGAATACGACCGGGTGAAAGCCCAACAGCGCTACAGGCAGGAAGAAAATAATTTTCAACTGCTGTATCCAAGACAAACGGAAAGAAACCGTGAAGTTGTACTGCTCCGAGGAGTGGTGCGTCACGTGGGTAGCCCACCAAAAGCGCTGTTCGTGCGCCACGCGGTGTGCCCAGTAGCGGCAAAAATCCAATACGATCAGGCAAAGGATAAAGGACCACCAAGTCACGGGTACGCCCCAAGGCACCATATTGTAAAAGAAAAGGATGATGGAGAAGGTCGCCACTTTCGTCAATGCTGACGAAATAATATTGCCAATACCGACCGCCGTAGCTGCCCAGGCGTCTTTGGTATCATATTCTCTGCGCATTTTGCGGATGCGGATGATGTACTCTATGAACACCAAGGTAAACATGATCGGCGCAGCGTAGATGATAATAGGCGGCAGGTCCATAGCGAAGACTTGCTCTAGGGTAATTGTTGTTTTTTCCATGCGGACGGTTGCGTTGTGTTTGAATGTTGAAAAATACTACAGTTTGCTTTCGCCGATTGCGCTAAAAATAGGGTTCGTCTTGCGGTTTGCCATGCTTAAAGCGACAAAGTTGTGTAAAAATTGCCCATTCTGCGGAGAACAAGAAAGATTAAGGCAAGCTTTCGCAGCAAAATACTAGGGCAATTACGACACCCAACGGCTGTATTGCCTGCCGATCAAGTTTTTCTGGACGCTCATCGAATTAAATAGATATTGGCCGTTAAAACCTGCACCTTTACCATAACAAAAACATTTAACAGCCGTCATGTTCGAAAATCCAAACGTACAATTTTTTCGTACAGATGGCAGAAAAAGAGCCTAGCTCTTGTTTGAAATCACCACGACAATTAAAAAATGATGAAAACCTTAATTAAAACCCTCTTAGTAGCAAGCGTCATGCTACCGTCGGCCCTACAGGCTGGCATACCCTCAATATTTGACGTTTTTAACCACAGCGAAGTATTGCAGTTGGAGCTGGAATTCGACATGCAACAAATGTACGACAAGGTCAACACAAATGAAGAATACCCTGCTGTGTTCCGTTTCCAAGACAAACACGGCCACTGGGTAGAGCTTTCCAGCGAATTACGTGCCCGCGGCCGCTTCCGCCGACGGACCTGCGCGTTTCCGCCCTTACGCATCGATTTCTCAAAAAAGGACCTGCGTGCTCGGGGGCTACTGGATTTTGATGACCTGAAGCTCGTCACCCACTGCATGGAAGGCCGGCAAGGCAAGGAAAACGTACTGCGGGAGTACTTGGCTTACGAGATGTACAGCCGGCTGACGGAAAAAGCCCTGCGCGCGCAGTTGGTAGAAGTGACTTACAGAGACACGAAGAGCAACAAAAAGCTCACTTCCTACGGTATCCTCCTGGAAGACGTCGACGAGCTTGCCGCCCGCCTCGGCAGCGAGGAGTGCGACGAGTGCTACGGCCTAACCGCTATGGATATGGTTCAGGACAATTTGCAGACCCACGCCATGTTTCAATACATGATCGGCAACGTAGACTGGTCGCTTCCGCAAATGCGCAACCTGAAAATCATGGAGCCTATCGATGGCAGCGCTTATTGGCTGGCACCTTATGACTTTGATTTTTCCGGTTTGGTGAGTGCTAGCTACGCCATTCCCCGCAAGGAAATTGGCCAGACAGAAGTAGGCGAGCGCATCTATCTAGGTAGTGAACGCACCAATATGGAGCTGGAAGCTACTGCGGACTACTTCCGTTCTAAAAAACAGGAATTGTTCTCCTTGGTGGAAGACTTCGACCTGCTCAGCAAGCGCAGCCGCCGGGAAGTCACAGAATACCTCAGCGCCTTCTACGAAGCCTTGGACAACGGCATCATCTGCCAAGAATTGGCGGGGAGCGGCTGCAGCAACAGCGGAGCTACGAAATAAAAGCCACGCCCCCTTCTACAAAAGACCTTCAACCCAAAAGCGGAGCCTAGTGCTTCGCTTTCTTTTTTTGCTGCCTGTTCCTATGCAAGCCATTTTTCACCTCCAAAAACGAAACTCCGTCCGGCAGCTTGCGTAAACCTATCGCGTCTACCCTCCGCAATACTGTTAAACAAAAAACATTAGGGCTTTCCCTCCACGACAGAACGCCGTGCCCTACCCCCTTAAAAATCAAGCTTGAAAGCCATGAACAAAAAGCTTTACCCACTATTGCTGCTGTTGGCCTTGTTCGGCTACTCCTGCCAGCAAGATGCATTGCCGGACCCGCTGGATACCCGCTTGGAGCGGCGACTTTCGGAACTATCGCCAAACGGCAGCTTGGACTATTTCCAACTTCCCAACAGCGAGACGGAGCTTGGGCGGGTACCCGCTGGTGTAGGCAATCCGCTGACACCAGAAAAAATCGCCCTGGGCAAGATGTTGTTCTTTGAAACCGGGCTCGCCGCTGAGGCCCGCCATGAATCGGGCAAAGGCACCTATTCCTGCGGCTCCTGCCACGTTCCTTCTGCGGGCTTTATGCCAGGCCGCAAACAAGGCATTGCCGACGGCGGCGTGGGCTTTGGCGCCAACGGGGAAAGCCGCGGCCGGCTGCCGGGCTACGAGGAGACCGAGCTTGATGTGCAGGGTGCCCGCCCGCTGAGCGTGCTCAACACGGCCTTTGTCACCAACTCTACCTGGAGCGGCAAGTTTGGGGCCAACCACGTCAACGAAGGCACCGAGTACGCCTGGGTAGGCGATGCCAAAATCAACGAAATGGGGCTGGACGGCCTGGAATCGCAGATCATCGAGGGCTTTATCCTGCACCGCATGCGCACCACCGCCGGCTGGCTGGACAGCCTTGGCTACACGGAAATGTACGACGCCGCTTTCGCCGACTTCCCGGAATCGGAGCGCTACAACGCACTCACCTCCAGCTTCGCTATTGCTGCTTACCTGCGCTCTTTGACTACCACGGAAGCCCCTTTTCAGCGTTGGGTGCGCGGCGAGCGGGACGCCATGAGCCGTTTG
>JAAAOU010000059.1 GCA_009908745.1 Bacteroidota bacterium | reverse complement strand
AACGAGGAACGACAGCGTAGCGCGGTTGCGTACAGCTTATTCAATACGGATGGCGTACTACTAAATATTGAAAACGAACTAAAGAGCTGGTTCTTTCGATCACAATCCCGTGAACTTTCCCGCGATGAAAGCCGCAAAATGAAAGGGAAATATGAGGCTGTGAAGAATGCTTTGATACAGTTGTTGCCCAATATTGTAGAGATTACTCCCGACCCAAGAAAAGACATGATTTACTATACGGAACTGAGTGAAGGAAATGTCCCTTTAGCAGAAAAGAGAACACTCGAAGAGATTCCATCTGGTAGTAAGAGTATTTTAGCCATGATCGGTGATTTAATAATTCGTTTGTTTAGGACTCAGCCTCATATAACTGACCCTAAAGCCTTAGAGGGCATTGTTCTCATCGACGAACTCGACCTACATCTTCACCCGGAATGGCAGTATGAACTACCCAGCCTACTTTCCTCCGTATTTCCCAAAGTCCAATTTATTGCCTCTACCCATAGCCCTATTCCATTGCTTGGCGCTCCGGCTCAGAGCGTTTTCTTTACAGTAAGCAGAACAAAGGAGGAGGGAATAACAGTAAAGCGGTTAAATATCGAAATAGAAAAGCTGACCCCTAACCTTATCCTCACCTCAGAAGTGTTCGGTTTTTATGATATCATAGCCAAGAGTAACGCCAGCTCAAAACGCGTTCACACAGAGGACACTATGCAAGAAAAATCATTTAGGGATGAATTGAAACGGCGATTACAGGTATTTGAAGAACAGGGCGGTAAATACGAAGCTGAATAACAAACACTTACTATGATCTCTGTAAGTAAAAATCGTAAACCGAGGATTCTAGATAGCGATAATTGCCTAGAAAGGATAAGGCTGAATGTAATTCGCGAAGAATTTGAAGGCACTTACTATAAACACAGAGACGTCTTGCAAGCTCTTGAGGGAATTTACCACGGTAAATGCGGATATTGCGAGTCAATCATTAGGCCAGTAGCTACTCCTCAAGTAGATCACTTTCGCCCTAAAAGCAAAGTCAAGGAAGCCCTTAATCATCCTGGTTATTACTGGTTAGGTCACGAGTGGAGTAATTTGATATTGGCTTGCCCGGCCTGCAATAATGCCAAATCGAGCCATTTCCCGATCAATGGAAGCCGAGCTGTAATGCCTCCTTTGCTGCCCGATGGTAATCTAGATACAAATCGATGCCTGCCCGACTGTTCGCCTCTTCGGGATGAAGAGCCAGAGCTGATTCATCCAGAGGTAGAGGATACTACTAACCACTTTCGCTTCAGTCCCAACGGCAGTATAGAAGGAATCACTCGACGAGGTGCAGCCACCATCGAAACCTGTAAACTCAATAGAAGAAGCTTTGATCTTTTTCGCAAGCGTATAATTGATGATGACTTAGCTCTCGCCAACTTACTATATGTCAGTTATATCGAAGGGCTTATAGTACAAGAACAGTTATCGTCTCTTCTAAAGTTATGGCTGAACAAGATAGTGAATAAATGCAAGCCTCAGGTGGAGTATTCATTGTTTCAATGTTATGCTCTAAAGCACTTTGATAAATTCTATATCAACCAATTACCTACAGAAAGCCAGCGCTCTGAGATGCAAAAAGTCTATGAGGCTGTATTTGGAGCTTAACAAAAACAGACAATATTGAGCCTTACCCTCGTACTATGAAACAACTTCTACTCCTCTCCGCCGCCGCCCTAATCCCTATTGTAGCAGGGGCCCAAAACACGGCCTGCGACAGCCTGCCTCCGCTCAGCCTATCCGTAGGAGGCCAACGCTGTTTGGACTCGACGCTACAATTCAGCGCGGAGACCGCAGCCATTTTGCAAACTTACAACTGGACTTTTGGCGACGGCCAGAACAGCGAAGCCCCTGCCCCCAGTATCACCTACGATGAGGCCGGCCTGTACACCGCTTCCTTGGAGGCAGCGGACACCAATGGCTGCCTTTACAACGACTCCCTTCAGTTAGTCATCGAAGACTGTCTACCACCTGATCCCTGCGCCGGTCAGCCGCCCCTGGCCATACAAGCCGACAGCATCGTCTGCGTGGATTCGCTCGTGCTATTCAGCGCTACCGGGCCGGACAGCCTCCTGCGCTACGACTGGCAGCTAGACGCCGGGCAGCGCTCCGAGGAAGCCATGCCCTCCGCCGCCTACGACACCCCTGGCCTGTACGCTGCCCTGCTCGTTGCCGTGGACGAAGAAGGCTGTACCTACAGTGCCAACTTCCCCTTTGAAGTGGAATTCTGCGAACCGGCGGGCGGCTGCCATTACGTCTTCCCCAACACCTTTACCCCCAATGGCGACCAAACCAACGATACCTTCAGCCTGCTGACTAATTGCCCGATAAGCAATTACCAACTGCGCATCTTCAACCGCTGGGGCGAGGAAATCTACCAGACCGAGGACCCGGAACGCGGCTGGGATGGCAACCTCCAGGGTGGAGCAGCGCCCATAGAGGTGTACTATTTTGTCGCCCGTTTTGAGCAAGCCGATGGACAAACCCGCCAACTACAGGGGGATATCAACCTCGTACGCTGAGCAAAGCCGAAAGTTTAGCTTTTCTTTTCTGCGGATTTAACCGACTTTTGCAAAAGCTATAGCCAAACCAAAACCAAATTATGGAACCCATTAGCGTATTCGACATGCTCAAGGTCGGCGTAGGCCCCTCGAGCTCGCACACCCTCGGCCCTTGGCGCGCTGCCCAGCGGTTCTGCCAAGAGCTGGAGCAAGGGCAACAACTGGCCCAAACAGCCAAAGTAGAAGTCCACCTTTACGGCTCCCTCGCACTCACGGGCAAAGGCCACGGTACCGATATTGCCGTACTGCTCGGCCTGAGCGGGCAAGACCCAGAGACCATCCCCATACCCGAAGTCACCGCCCTCCCTAAAAAGATAGAGGCTTTGCACCTGTTGCAATTAGGCGGCGAGCATCAGATCCACTTTGCCCCGGATACCCACCTTCTTTTCCACTATTCCTCACGTCTGCCGGGCCACGCTAACGGCATGATACTGCAAGCCTACGGCGAGGAGGGCGCCTTGCTGCAAGAAGGCACCTACTACTCTGTCGGCGGAGGGTTTGTCGTGAAAGAAGGGGAAGCGGTCGGCAAAGACTGGGTAAGCCTCCCCCACCCTATCAGCTCTGCCAAAGCGCTAAGCCAGTACTGCCAATCGCACGAGCAGCCTATTTGGGAAGTGGTGCTGGAAAACGAGCGCGCTTGGCGCAAAGACGATGAAATCCGCGCCGGCTTACTGCAGGTCTGGAAAGTCATGAAGCAGTGCATCTACCGCGGTTGCCACACCGAAGGCACCCTGCCGGGCGGCTTGGAAGTCAGCCGCCGCGCCCCGCAGCTGTACCAAAAGCTGATCCTGCCCTGCGAGTACAGTGATGCGGACGAGTGGCTCAATTGCTTGGTCAAATGCGATTTTAAGTTTACCAAAGTCCTCAAGTGGATTGGCTGCTTCGCCATGGCGGTCAATGAGGAAAATGCCAGCTTCGGCCGCATCGTCACCGCCCCCACCAACGGGGCTGCTGGGGTCATCCCGGCCGTGCTCATGTACTACATCTGTTTTTCCGACAAAGAGGAAGTCTCCGAAGAAGACATCATCCGCTTTCTG
>JAAAOU010000230.1 GCA_009908745.1 Bacteroidota bacterium | reverse complement strand
CCCCTTCCGACTTCCAATTTCCGACTTCCCACTTCCCACTTCCCCTCCCCTCCCCACATTTATTTGTATTTACTCGTTAAACCAACTACATTTGCATGGATTTTCGCGGAGGTAAGCGTATCTTTGCGTTCCCTTAGCTTGAGTAGCGGTGTATCATCGCAGACGGGCTAATTGTATACGAACATAATTTCACAGCATAAAACATCAGTCGTAGAGATGGCTTTGATCAGTAAAATTAGGAACAACTCGTGGCTGCTCGTCGTGCTCGTCGCGCTAGGCCTGCTAGGCTTTATCGTGATGGACATGACCTCCGGGCAGCAGAGCGCGTTTGGTGGTTCACAGACTACCTTGGGAGATATTGAGGGCAAAAAGGTGGACTGGCGTCAGTTCAACCGCGTGGAGCAAGTGCTCTACGGCAATTCCGGCGGCGATGTGTTTTCCCGCCGCAGCCAGCTTTGGAACTACTTCGTGGAAGAAGCCCTAGTGAAGGAGGAAGCCGAAGCCCTCGGGCTGGGCGTCAGCCGCACGGAGCTTATGGACCTGCAGTTCGGCACCAACCCAAGCCCGGTCATTCAGCAGCGTTTTATGAACCCGCAGACCCGGCAGGTGGACTTCCAGCAGCTCAACCAGATCAAGACCGCTATCGAGGACGGCAGCATCAACGACGATCCCCGCTTGACCGCATTCTGGGCCCACCAAGAAAAAGAGATCATTAAAGAGCGCCTGCAGAGCAAGATCAGCGCTATGGTCTCCAAAGCCATCTACACACCAACTTGGATGGCGGAGATGGGCAACAGCGAAATCAACGCGCCAGCGACCTTCACTTACGTCAAAATCCCCTACGACGAGATCGACAATAGCGAAGTGGAGCTGACGGATGCTGATTACGAAGCGTATCTGGAGAAAAACGAAGAGCGCTACAAAAACGACGAAGCCACCCGTGTGGTCGAATATGTTGTCTTTGACGTGCTGCCGACGCCAGCGGATTCTGCAGCCCTGAAAGCGGAAGTGGAAGGCTTGATCCCTGACTTCAAAGCCGCAGAAAACGACTCGGCATTCACGGAGCGCGAATATGGTATCCCTCCGGGCAATTACGTCACCAAAGACGCCATCAGCCCGATCATAGCAGACACGGTAAGCAGCTTGGCTGTCGGTGATGTCTTCGGCCCTTACACCGATGCCGGCAAGTACAAAGCGGTGAAACTGGTCGACCGCCGTATGATCGCCGACTCTGCGGATACCCGCCACATCTTGCGTCAAGCACAAGGGCCACAGCAATTTGCGCAAGCGAAGAAAACCATCGACAGCCTCGAAAACCTGCTGCTCACCCAAGGGGCATCTTTTGACTCCTTGGCGATACGGTTCAGCCAAGACCCGGGCAGTGCCAACAAAGGCGGCCTGTACGAAGGCGTGACGCCGGGGCAGTTCGTGCCAGCATTCAACGAGGTGCTGTTCGTCACCGGCAATATTGGCGAATACTATAAGGTGCGCACTTCTTACGGTTGGCACTTGATTGAAGTACTGCGCCGCAGCAGCGAGGCTACCGAGCGCTACAAAGTGGCCTACCTGGAGGAAGCGATCGTGCCTTCCGAAGAGACCCAAGAAGAAATCGAAGGCGAGGTGCTGGAGTTCATCGGTGAGAACCGCGACCTGAAAGCCATGCGCGCCGCCGCGGATGCGCGGGGCATGGAAACTGAAACTTCCGCCCGCTTGGAGCGCAACGCCTTCGCCGTAGGCAGCCTTGGTGCCAGTCAGGGCAGCCGTGATATTGTGCGCTGGGCGTTCAATGCCAATACCGGGGAAGTTTCTCCGGAGCTGTACGCTTACCAAGACCCGGTAGAATATTATACCAACAAGTACGTCGTAGCCGGCTTGCTGGCCAAGCAGTCGCCCGGTTTGCCCTCCGTTGCTAACATTAAGAGCGAAATTGAGCAGGAGGTCATGAAAGAAAAGAAAGGCGAGATGCTCAAGAGCCGCATCCAAAGCAACGACTTGCAGGCCGTCGCCAGCCAGTTCGACACCAAAGTCGATACGGCGAGCAACGTGAAGTTCAATGCCATGTTTGTGCCTGGCCTGGGGGTTGAGTCCCGGGTGATCGGCAAAGCCTTTACGATGGAACAGGGGCAGACGTCCGAGCCTATCGTAGGTTCTTCTGGCGTATTCCTGATTCAATTGCTGCAGCGGCCCAACGTCGGCCAGGCCAACAATATCCCGCAATTGCGCCAGACCATGTCCTCACAGGCGCGGCAGCAGGTGCCTTCGCAGTGGATACAGGCCATGAAGGAAAATGCAGATATTGAGGATAACCGTTCTCGTTTTTATTAATTGAGAATGCTTGCATAGAGCAGCAAGAGCGGGCTGGTCGCGTTATAGTAGCGGTCAGCCCGCTTTTATATCTACCCATGCCGCCAAGCCCTGCACAGTCAAGGGGGCAAGGCGGAAGGAAACTTTGGGCATTTTACATTTTTTATCCATCTTTGCAAGCGCAATTATTCATGTTGAACTTGTCTAATAATTGCTGCGGTAGTCAAAAATCAGGCATTTTGAGTCTAATTGAGGCACGCACGGAGCCTGAAAGTGCCCCGATAAGCCATCGGGGTTTGGCGAGTACCTGCCTGCGTGTCGAAAACTTCGGCAGGCAGGCGGAACGAAAAGTAGGCTCAAAAGGACGATTTTGGGCATCGTAAGTAGTTTTTAGACAAGTTCGTTCTTAAACAGCAAAAAACATGTCTGACGAAGTAAAAAATGCCGGGAGAAAAGGCTACTGTTTGATGTTCTTCTTTATTGGCCTGCTCCTCTTCGTGATTTTGGTAGTGAGCATTTACCAGTACAACGGCAAATTCTTGCCCGCCGGGTAAGCGCCTTTTGCATAATACTGTACTTTGATTGCCCTACAAACTCCAACAAGGAGGTAGGGCGTTATGCTTATTCCGATATACCTACAAAACAGCGGAAAAAGCAATCCCGTAGCCGCGCCTGATGCGCCACTACGGGATTTTCTGTATGCGGCCGGGTAATAAAGCAGGGCTACACCTTACCCGCTGTCACTTCGTACATCTCATTGATCTTGTCCCCGTACTTTTCGCGTATTACCCGCCGCTTCAGCTTCATCGTAGGTGTGAGTTCGGCGGGGGTGCCATCGGAGCGGACCGGCTCCCAGCTTGTGGCCAGTAAGCAGAACTTCTTGATCTGCTCGATTTTATTGAACAGCGGGTTGTACTCGTCAATAATGGATTGGTACTTCGCGATCACATCCGGGTGTTGAATAGCGTCTTGTACCCCGCTCCAGGGGATGTCGTGCTCCTCGCACCAGTCTTGCAGGGCTTCTTCAGCCGGGAGGATGATGGCTGAGACAAATTTCTGCCGCTCGCCGACTACCATGACTTGTTCCACCAGGAAATCTTCTTTCAGTTTGTTCTCGATCGGGGCGGGCGCCACGTATTTGCCGCCGGAGGTTTTCAACAACTCCTTCTTGCGGTCGGTGATCTGCAAGAATTCGGTGCCGTTCGGCCCTTTGACCAGCTTGCCGACGTCGCCGGTGCAGAACCAGCGCTCCCCGTCCATCTCGCGGAAGACTTCGGCGGTGGCTTCCGGCTTTTTGTAATAGCCCATCATGACGTTGGGGCCTTTGGCCAAGACTTCCCC
>JAAAOU010000527.1 GCA_009908745.1 Bacteroidota bacterium | reverse complement strand
TTTAGAAAGCAGAAACCAGTTTTTGTGCGCATTCGGCTGTTCAGGGCTTGACGGGTAGCTTGCAATTCCGAAGATAGTTACATTTTTCGCGGCTTGCAACTCCTTTTGAGTTGCGACCCAAGCTACGAATACCTAATTTATAGAGACTATAGTCACATCATCAAACTACTTTTATCATGAAACACTTTATTACCACGCTGCTATTTCTCATATGCTTTTGCGCGGACGCTTCCTCCATAACCGTATACTCCGGCGAAATTACCTTCCGGCAGACGGGCCCATTAGAAATTGAAGCGTCCGTGTACTTGTATATACGGGAAAGTGATGTACCAGCGCAAATAGATTCGATCGCAGTCTGCTGGGGAGACGGAAACTGTACCGATATCCCAGTTGTAAACGGACCGGACACAGATGGGGACGGTATACCCGAAGGCCAACCCGTAGGAGAAGAATACCGCTTGCTCTTATTCAGCGGCAGTTATACATACAGCGAAGCCGGCACTTTCACCCTGTCGACCCGGGGCCCAAACCGACCGAGTGGTATCCTGAACTTAAACACCCCCAACTCCGACCAGGTTTTTTTCCATGTCTACGCTAATGTACAGATTTCCGAAACCGGCGGGAACAACCATGCCCCCATTTTATATGAACAACCCCTAATTGACGAGGCCGTCATCGGTTTCCCTTATACGCATACCCCCAATGCGTTTGACCTCGATGGTGATGAAATCCGATATGAATTTGCGACACCTACCCTAGATGCCGGCATACCCGTTCCGAATTATATAACGCCTGAGGGTATATTGTCCGGACCAGACAATCAACTATCCATTGATCCGCTAACAGGAGTGGTAGAGTGGGACAGCCCGCAACGTTCCGGCCGCTATGTCGTTGCCATAAAGGTCTCGACGTTCAGAGATGGCACCCTCCAAGATGAAGTCGTACGCGACATGGTCATCGAAGTCCGCGACGAGATGGAACTGCCGCCACAACTCCACCTCAGTGACGATACCCCTCTGCGGGAAATCAGCGTGGGCGACACCCTGCGCATCAGCGCCACGGCAAGCAGCCTCCCGGAGAACGACACGGTAATAATCAGCGCTAGCGGAGGGCCGTTCGACTACTTCGGCCAAGGGGCTAGCTTCGACAGCAGCAGCACGCCACCTGACGCAACGGGACAGTTCGAGTGGGTGGCTGAACCCGAGGATGTGCGGGAGGAGCCTTACCAAATTGTATTCGTAGCCAGGGAACCTACTAGCCGCCTTTCCGACCTAGAGGCTATACGTGTCAAAGTAAACGCCCTGACCAACGCAGCGGAAGCAACAACAGCGCCGCCGACGCTAAAAGCCTACCCAAACCCTAGCGGAGGCCTCGTACAAATCGAGCTCCCCGCCCCAAATGCCCGCTATCAGCTGCTTGACGCGCAAGGCAGGACGGTGCGTACGGGCGTACTTAACGGTAATCCCGCCAATCTAAACATTAGCCTACTACCAGATGGGTGGTATGTGCTAAGCTGCTGGCAAAATGGCCAATACCTCGGGCAGGTCCGCTTGCTGAAGTAATCTAGCCGAACATCGATATTGCCCAAAAAAAGCCGCGTACCAGAAACCCTTCCGATACGCGGCTTTTTTATTTATCTACTTGTGAAACAGGCTTGATGGCTAAGCCTCCTCTTCGTCATACGCGCCAATCGGTGGGCAAGTACAAACGAGGTTGCGGTCGCCGTAGGCATTATCCACCCGGCCCACATTCACCCAAAACTTATGCCCCTGATGCAGGTAAGGCAGCGGATAAGCCGCCTTCTGACGGGAATAAGTGTGCGGCCATTCGTCACTCGTCACCAAGTGTAGGGCGTGTGGCGCATTGACCAGCACATTATCCTTTTCGTCCTGCTCGCCGCGGGCCACTTCGTCAATTTCCTCTCGGATACGCAGCATCGCCTCGCAGAAGCGGTCCAGTTCCTCCTTGCTCTCGCTCTCGGTAGGCTCTATCATCACCGTATTGGGTACCGGCCAGGATAACGTAGGCGCGTGGAAACCATAGTCGATCAGCCGCTTGGCCACATCCTCCGCTGTGGCGATGGACTTGAAGGGGCGCAGGTCGACGATCAGCTCGTGTGCAGAGTGGCCTTTTTCGCCAACGTACAGTACATGGTAGGCATCCTTCAACCGCTCCTTGATATAATTCGCGTTGAGGATGGAGATGCGGGAAGCGTCCGTGACGCCCTTCTTGCCCAGCATTTTGATGTAGGCGTAGGAAATCAGCAGTATGCTTGCACTGCCGTAAGGAGCCGCAGAAACGGCGCTAATGCCTTGGTCACCGCCCATTTCTACCAGCGGGTGCTTCGGCAAAAACGGCTTCAGGCTCTCGTTGACACAGATCGGCCCCATACCCGGGCCGCCGCCACCGTGGGGGATGGCGAAGGTCTTGTGCAGGTTCAAGTGGCAAACATCCGCGTCGATAATGCCAGGGCTCGTCAAGCCCACTTGCGCGTTCATGTTGGCGCCGTCCATATATACCTTGCCGCCGTGCTGATGGATGATGTCGCAAATCGTCTTCACCTCCGTCTCGAACACGCCGTGCGTAGAGGGGTAGGTGATCATGAGGGAAGACAGCTCGTTGCTGTGCTTTTCGGCTTTGGCTTTCAAGTCTTCCACATCGATATTGCCCTGCTCGTCGCATTTCACCACCACGACTTTCATGCCGGCCATGACGGCGCTAGCGGGGTTGGTACCGTGGGCAGAATCCGGGATCAAAGCCACGTTGCGGTGGTAGTCACCGTTGGCCTCGTGGTAAGCCCGTATCGTCAGCAGGCCAGTATACTCGCCTTGTGCACCGGAGTTGGGCTGCAGGGAGCAAGCGGCAAAGCCGGTGATCTCGCTCAGCCAAGCTTCCAGCTCTTCAAAGATTTCGAAATACCCTGCCGCTTGGTCTACAGGCGCAAAAGGGTGCAAATTGGCAAATTCGGGCCAGCTTACGGGTATCAACTCCGCAGCCGCGTTCAGCTTCATGGTACAACTGCCTAAGGGGATCATGGAGTGGACCAGGGAAAGGTCCTTGTTCTCCAGCTCCTTCAGGTAGCGCATCATGTTGGTTTCCGTATGGTAGGCGTTGAACTTGGGGTGGGTCAGGTACTCGCTTTGGCGGATTAGATCAGCAGGAGCGTTCAAGCCTTCCTTTATTTCGGTATTGAAAGCGGCTTCGGTGCCCTTCACGGCTGCGAAAATACCAATCAGCCGCTTGACTTCCTCCAAGTTGACGGTTTCGTCCAAGCTCAGCTGTACGGCGCCGTCTTGGTAGAAGAAGTTGGTCTCCTGCGCCAGTGCTTCTTTGCGGATTTTATCGGCAGTAGTGGGGTCCACTTTGATGGAGAGTGTATCGAAATAATGCTCGTTTTGCTGTTCATAACCCATCGCCCGGAGGTTGTGGTCCAACAGCTGGGTCAGTTCGTGCACCCGATTAGCAATCGCCCGGATGCCGTTTGGCCCGTGGTATACCGCGTACATGCTTGCCATAACGGCCAGCAGCGCTTGAGCCGTGCATATATTGGACGTAGCTTTCTCCCGGCGGATGTGCTGCTCCCGGGTCTGTAGTGCCATGCGGAATGCCTTGTTGCCATGACAGTCGACCGACACGCCGATGATACGGCCAG
>JAAAOU010000103.1 GCA_009908745.1 Bacteroidota bacterium | reverse complement strand
AAAAAACCTTTCTTGTCGAGCCGGTGGAGGTAGAGGGCCCCCATCTGCACCGCTACCGGGAGGTAGTCCCTTCCCGCTGCCCGGGTCAGGGGGTGTTTGTCTCCCGCTAGGTAGATAAGCTTCTCCGAGCGGGTCAGCATCGCTTCCGACAGCTCTCCTTCCAAATAGCTTTTGACATCGTAGCCCCGTTCCTTCATCTCTTCTAGCAGGTTGCGCTCGTCTTGGTTTCTGCGGTCGAAGTAGCGCTGCCCGCCGCCGACGAGCAGGTTGACATCAGCATCGGACAGGTCAGCGGCGATATCCTCGTACTTCCACCGCAGGGGTTGATGGGTAGCAAATGCAGCCGGTGTGGCGTGCACAATCGTGGCCGTAGCGATAAGGCCGGTGGCGTAGCCAGCCTCTTGCAGTTCTTCCAGTATGGTTGTACAGGGTAGGGTGTCTACTGTCATGCCCACCGCTTGGTTATAGGTTTTTTGGCCGCAGGCGAAGGCCGTAGCCCCCGCAGCAGAGTCTGTAATCAGATTGTCAGCCGAATACGTTTTTTGAAAACCCGTATGTGTGAACTGCTCCAAGTTTAGCCTGTTGTGATTGCTGTACAGTGCAGCAGAAATATGCGGCACCCCCATGCCATCACCAATGAGAAGAATGACATTCTTAGCTGTTTTCCCTTCTTGAAACGCCAAGTCCTGTACTTGACAGGTAGAGAAAAGCAGGACAAAAAGTGTTAAAACCCCGATTTTGGGAATGAGTGAAAAATTTAAATTTTGTCCTCGCTGATTTTTGTGTAGCCCCATAGCCTTTTGGTCTAATTACTTGAAATTACAACCCTGTTTCCCAAGGCTTTCAAAACATAATACTGTTAACATAGATTTAACCGGTCTGCACTGGAATTTTATTTGGAACAACTCTAGCTTTGCGCTGTTGTCTGAATAGCAGCTGCCCTACAAGTCGAGCGGCAGCATTTTAGTACACGCATAATACATGAATATATGATCATTCGGCTTATCAGCACGATTTTTTCTTTTGCCCTATTGAGTTTTTCCCTGTATGGGCAGGAGGCCAATACCATCTTCGATGAGTTTTACGGCGAAGAGGTGCTCGAGATCAAACTTGAGACCGACCTCACCGCTTTGATTGGCGACCGGCAAAGCGACGATTACCAGCATGCTATCCTCACCTTCACCAATAAGGAAGGCGGGGTAGAGATGCATGACCTCAAGGTAAAGGTCCGCGGCAAGTTCCGTCGGCGGGTCTGCGACTTCCCGCCTATCAAGCTCAACTTCTCGAAAGACCGGCTGATGGAACGCGGGTACGTCGCTGAATACGACAAGCTTAAACTGGTCACGCACTGCCTCGAAGACAAGTCTGTCAGTAAAGAAAACGTCGCCAAAGAGTATTTAGCTTACCGCTTGTATAATGAATTGACGGAAAAAAGCTACCGTACCCAGCTGGTCAAGATCAACTACGTGGACAGCAAGGGGCGGGTGAGCCGCATCAAACGCTACGGCGTCATCCTCGAAGAAACCGACGAGATGGCCCACCGGGCGGGCGGCAAGGAGTGCGAAGAGTGCCGGGGGCTGCCAGCTAGCGAATTCAATACGGAAGTTGCCAACTTAATGGCGGTTTTCCAGTACATGATTGGCAACTCCGACTATGATATGGATATGATGCGCAACCTGAAGATGGTACGCCCCTACTTGGGCGGCGGCGTCATTCCTGTGCCTTATGATTTTGACTTCGCCGGGCTGGTGAACCCTTCCTATGCTATCCCCAATTCAGATTATGGCTTGGTCTCGGTCAAACAGCGGGTTTTCCTAGGCCATAAGGTGGACAGTGCCGTGCTGTCTAACACCCTAGACCGTTTTCTGGAACGCCGTTCGGCAATGGAGGCCGTCATAGAAGATGCGCCCTTGCTCAACCGCAACGAAAGAAACAACATCATCCGCTATCTCGATACCTTCTATGCGGAGGTAGACTCTATCATGCGGGGCGCCCCTGAGCAGCAGACCCTACGCTTGCAGGCGCTGCGGGAAGTCAGTAGCGAAGCGGGCACGCAAATAGGAAAGTAGAGCAAAGTCTCAACTTCCATAGAAACACCCCGGAGAGCGGAAAAGCGCTATTCGGGGTGTTTTATTTTACCGAAGGCCCCGTTGCCGCAAATTGCGCCGGTAGATAGCCGCATTGCGGTTGTGGGCGGCCAGGTTGCGGGCAAAAGCGTGTTGGCCCGAGCCGTCGCCCTTGGCACAAAAGTAAAGGTACTGATGGTCTTCGGCGTTTAGCACAGCGTCAATGCTCGATATGGAAGCCATGGCAATAGGGCCGGGTGGCAAGCCAGCATACATGTAGGTGTTGTAAGGCGAGTCATACTTGGTGTGGTAATCCGTCACCCGCGGCGTGCCAAAGTCACGGCGGGCAAAAACAGCGGTGGGATCCGCCTGCAACCGCATGCCAATATTCAACCGGTTGAGGTAAACACCAGCAATACGAGGCTTTTCTGTACCCACTAGCGTTTCTTTCTCTACGATGGAAGCCAAGGTGTAGACTTCCACCGGGCTGAGCCCCATGGCTTCCGCTTTCGCGCTTCGGCCCGCTGAGGACCAAAAGCGCTCGTGTTCCTTTTTCATCCGTTCCAAAAACCCCTGCGGGCTCGTATTCCAAAAGAATTCGTAAGTATTGGGAATAAAAAGGCTCATCAGCGTCGCCGGCTCAAAACCTAACGCGCTGATCAATTCTTCCTTTTGCATGGCCTGCCACAAATCAATCGAATCCGGCTCAATGAAGCTGGCCACTTTGGCCGCCACGTTTTCGGGTAGCCGCTCGTTGGTCAATACCAGGTTCACCGGTGCTTGCGGCCCATTACGCAGGTGGCGGATCAGCTCAATCATATTCCAGCCTGGCTCCACTTCGAAGCGCCCCGCCCGCATAGGGTTGCGCACGTAAGCCATGCGCTCTGCGAATAAGCGGAATATCTGCTCTTCTTCCAATATACCTTTTTCGGTAAGGCTGTCGACCACCGTCTCAAAACCTACTCCTGTCGGTACGATCACGGTGTAGTCGCTTAAGCCTCCCGGCACCGCTGGCCCGGCAATATACTTTTGGTACACCCAAAAAGCGCCACCCGCGGCTAGTAAGATTAAGGCTAAAAGGGCAATGCGAATGTTTCTGCTCATATTGAATCTGACAACAATTTGTGCGTGTGTTTATGTTGACTTTCCATTTCCGAGACTTGACAAGGGTTTGGCTATTGCTCTGGAAACTTGTCAAGTCCGACTTCCGCTCTCCCACTTCCACTCTCCGACTTCCCACTTCCTAATACTGCTCCTTCTCATTAGGAAAACCTCCCGAGCGCACATCCACAGCGTACTGCTGCACCGCTTTTTTCATTTCTTCGAACAACTCCAGGTAGCGGCGCAAAAACCGGGGCTGGAAATCCTTGGTAATCCCCAGCATATCATGCGTGACGAGCACCTGCCCGTCCACATCCGGGCCCGCCCCGATGCCTATGACCGGTATAGCCAAGTGCTCGGCCACCTGCTTAGCAAGGCGGGCGGGAATTTTCTCTAGTACAACGGCGAAACACCCTAATTCTTGTAAGAGCCGGGCATCCTCCAGCAATTTTGCCGCCTCGGCTTCTTCTTTGGCACGCACGGTGTAGGTTCCAAACTTGTAGATCGACTGTGGGGTAAGCCCCAGGTGCCCCATGACCGGCACGCCAGCAGAAAGGATACGGCGGATGGATTCCTCGATTTCCGCTCCGCCTTCCATCTTTACAGCGTGGGCACCGGACTCTTTCATAATGCGGATGGTAGACTCCAAGGCGATACGCGAGTTGCCTTGGTAGGAGCCGAACGGCAAATCGACGACGACCAAGGAGCGCTTGACCGCCCGCACTACAGAAGAAGCGTGGTAGATCATCTGGTCTAGCGTAATCGGCAAGGTCGTCTCGTGGCCAGCCATGACGTTGGAAGCCGAGTCGCCGACGAGCAGCACATCTATGCCGCCATCGTCTAGAATACGGGCCATGGAGAAGTCATAGGCCGTCAGCATAGTGATCTTCTCCCCTTTTTCCTTCATCTCCTGAATGACATGGGTCGTTACACGTTTGACATCCTTATTGATTGACATGGTATTGACTATTTGTATAAATTGGGGCACAATATACAGACGATTAGAGGATATATGGGCTAAGCTTATGAGAAAAGCCCGTCGAATTTAGCTGGATCGGTCCGTCAGACGTCAATGATGGGGTTGGTATTATAGCCGCAAAAAATATACCTTTGAACCACAATTTTGGATTGCCCAACACCGTACAATGAATACTATGAAATCTGTTATCTTCATTTTGCTGCTTGCCCTTGCCTTTGCTTCCTGCTCTACCGAAGTAGACCTTGAGGCAGAATGGGAGGATACCCCCGTAGTGTATTCCTTTTTGTCATTGCAAGATACCGCCCACTACGTACGGGTGCAGAAAGTATTCTTAGAACCGGACGGCAATGCTTTGCAAATTGCGCAGAATACAGACTCCATATACTATCAAAATGCGGCCGTGGAAATGACCAATATACGCACGGGCGAAACGTTCCTGATGGAGCGCGTCGACGGGGCAGACGAAGGCTACCCGAAAGAAGAGGGCCTGTTTGCCGATGACCCCAACGTGCTCTATAAGGTCAGGGCTGATGAGATCAGCCTCCAAGGCGGCGACTCCGTACAGCTGGCAATTATCCGCGGCGAATTCACGGAGCCCGCCTTTGCTACGACTCGTATACTTGGTAAGATCGACACGTCCCGTAGCCCCTCTCCTTCACAACGTATCGGCCGCCTGCGCTACAACACCAACCTGACGGTCACTTGGATACCCAGCGATGAAGCCGAACTTTTTGACATCACCTTCACGATCCGCTACCGCGAATCCGCTGATCCAGACACCCCTTCTGAGTTCGTAGAAAAAAGCCTGGAATGGCCCATCGCCAAAGGCATCACCCGCAGCAACCCGGACCGCGGCCGGGAGAGCTTCATGATCCGCGGCGAAGCATTCTACGAGTTCCTGTCCTTGAACATCCCCCCTTCCGACGGAAAAATCCGCCTGCTAGATGGTATTGACCTCCGGATCACCGCCGGCGGCGTGGAAATGCTGGAGCTGGTGGAGTTGTCACAAGCTAATATTGGCATCACCAGCGCGCAGAGCATCCCGGTATACTCTAATGTAGAGGGTGGGCTAGGTATTTTCACCTCCCGCTATCAGTTGGAGCGGACGAACATACAGATCACGCAGGAAGCCTTGGATTCGTTGCAGGATGGGATATATACGCGGGATTTGAATTTTAAATAGCGTCGTATCCCCTAGATAGATCGACTACAACCGGCTTGCTGCTCACTACTCGCTGTTCGCACCTACACGGTAGGTAAGCGCGGTCCTTTTGTTCGTCTCTAGTATATACATGTTCATCATGCTTTTCTAGGCATTCAGTGATATTAGGCGGTGACAACTTACACGCTTTAGTTTTTTTTATATTTTTGCCCTTGGCAAATATCTTTCTGTACTAGCTACCGTACTTTAATTTGTCAATACCCCCCTATCAAGAGGCACTTTCAATTTTGCATTTTTGTAGCCTAAGCCGTACGCACTGCTTAATAATGAGTGAGGCGTACTGATTGGTCGATCATTACATCAACATTAAACTATATCTGCACAATGAAGTCTACTTTCCCCTTGTTTCTATTGCTGCTAGCTTGGTTTTTACCCACTGCCGCTAGCTATGCACAGACCACTTTTTTCGAACCTGTAGCGGAAAAGAGCATCCGGTCCGTATCCACCCGCTTAATTGAACCGCTCAAAACCCAGACTTACCAAATTGACGGCTAGAAGAAGCCCCTACTGAACAAGACACCGAAGTTCGCGAGTCCGGCCATATTTTGGTACTGCCCACCCCCGATGGCAAGACCGAGTCCTTCCGTATCGTATCGTATCAGATGATGGAGAAGCGGTTGTCAGAAAAGTATCCGGAGATATCCAACTATTACGGTGTGGGGCTGCGCGATGCCAGCCGCTTGATTAGGCTAGACTGGACCTACAGAGGTTTTCACGCTATGGTCAGGGGTGATGGCCAGGACACCTATTTTGTTGACCCTTACCAATGGGAAGACACCCGGCATTACCAAGTCTACTTCAAAAAAGACTACCGCGCCCCGGAAGGCAATACTTTCAAGTGCGACGTCAAAGGCACCGCTAAAGCAGCCGAAAAAACTGGCCCCAACCGTATGGCCGGCGACTGTACCTTCCGCACCTACCGCCTAGCGATGGCTACCACTGGGGAGTACTCCAACTACCATGGCGCGACTAGCGCGGCCCAGTCTAACCTTGTACTCTCCGAAGTCAATACTGCTATGAACCGGGTAAATGGCATCTACGAACAAGATATAGCCGTACGTATGGTCCTGATTGGGAATACCGAAAATATCTTCTACTACAATGGTAGCACCGACCCTTACACGAATAATAGTGGTTTTACCATGCTGTCCGAGAACCAGACAAACATAGACAACGTCATAGGTACAGCCAATTACGATATTGGCCACGTCTTCAGCACCGGCGGAGGGGGTATTGCCTCTTTGAGGTCTCCTTGCACTCCTGGCAAGGCGCGGGGGGTGACCGGTTTGCCGAATCCTGTCAACGACCCCTTCTATGTCGACTTTGTTGCCCATGAAATGGGCCATCAATACGGTGCTAACCATACGCAGAACAATGACTGTAACCGCGTGAACGCTACCGCCATGGAACCCGGCAGTGCGTCTACTATTATGGGCTACGCTGGTATCTGCACCCCAAACGTGCAAAACAACTCCGACGACTACTTCCATGCGATCTCTATACAGGAAATGACGGCTAATATCACTGGCGGAAACAGTTCCACCTGCGATCAAGAAACCCCACAGGGCAATAACGCCCCTATGCTCACGCTGGCTTCAACAGCTTACAATATCCCTAACGGGACGCCATTTGTACTGACAGCCTCCAGCAACGACATAGACGGCACTGGCTCACATACTTTCTGCTGGGAACAATTCGACAACGAAGTGGCTCCTATGCCCCCGCAAAGCACGAACACCGGCGGCCCGGCTTACCGTACCTTCGACCCGGCTCCTTCCCCAAGCCGCTACTTCCCTAACCTGGCGGACGTCCCTAGCGGCAACACCTGGGAAGTACTGCCTACGGTGGCTCGTACCATGGACTTCCGGGTCACCGTACGCGACAACGCTATCCCGGAAGGCTGTACCGATGAAGCCGACGTGACGCTCACGGTAGATGGTTCAGCGGGCCCCTTCAATGTGACTGCTCCGGCAGCATCAGATACTTGGACCAGCGGCATGCCCTACACGGTGAGCTGGGATATTGCAGGCACCGACCAAGCACCTATCAACTGCAGCCAAGTTGATATCTTCCTGTCGACCGATGGCGGAGCAACCTACCCTACTCAATTAGCAGACGATGTGCCTAATAATGGTTCGGCTACTGTAACCGCCCCTACTCTGACGACCAGTACGGCACGTATCATGGTCATGGCGGCTGGCAATGTCTTTTTTGACATCAATAACGGCAACTTTTCCATCACAGCTCCCGCATTAGCAGCAGGTGATATCATCATCACGGAAATCATGCAAAATCCGGATGTCATCTCCGATGCAAACGGAGAGTGGTTCGAGGTATACAATACGACCAATGCGGCGATCGACCTGAGCGGCTGGACGATCAGCGACACGGATAGCGACAGCCACACCATCAATAGTACGGTCAACGTACCTGCCAATGGGTATGCACTGCTGATGCGCAATGGCAACTCCGCTAGCAACGGCGGCCTTACGGCAGACTATGTATACGGTACGAGTATCGCTTTGGCGAATGGAGACGACGAGATCATTCTCACATCGCCTACAACTGTCGAAATTGACCGCGTGGAATATGATGGCGGACCTAACTGGCCGGACCCTAGTGGAGCAAGTATGAGTCTTGCCCCTTCCTCGCTGAATGCGACGGCCAATGACGACTTCAATAATTGGTGTGTTTCCACTTCGGCTTACGACGCCAATAATGCGGGTACACCGGGCGCACCTAATGATGCCTGCTGCGACGCGCCGACCGCCGTCTGTGCGGATGTCACGGTTCAGCTCGACGGCAGCGGCAACGGCAGCACCACCCCGGCAGCCATCGGCAGCGGCAGCACCGCACCCTGCGGCTTGCAGTCGGAGACGCTCAGCCAGTCTGCCTTCAGCTGTGCCGATGTACCAAGCGTGATGGTCACTTACACCATTACAGACCTGAACGGTGATTCTGACAACTGCCAAGCTACGGTAACGGTAGAAGACAACGCCGCTCCCACTGCTACCTGCCAGGACATCACCGTGGATATCGAAGCCTCCAATACGGCCTCCATCACCGCAGCAGACCTTGACGGCGGCTCTACCACGGCTTGCGGCACGTACACGCCTAGTATCCCAGCCACTACCTTTGATTGTGCGGATGTCGGCAACACCGTAGGCGTCACGCTCACTGTGACCGACGACTCCAACGGGCAGACCGATCAATGCACGGCCAACGTGACCGTCGCTGACCCGAATAGCTTCTGCTGCGATGCGCCGACCGCTGTCTGTGACGACATTACGGTGGAACTTGACGCAAGCGGCAACGCCAATATTGCACCAGCTGATGTAGGCGGCAACAGTAACGTACCCTGCGGCCTACAGTCCGAGAGCCTTAGCCAATCTACCTTCGGTTGCGCTGATTTAGGTACGACAACCACTGTCACCTACACCGTCACTGACATCAATAATGACAGCGACAATTGCCAGGCCGACATCAGCGTCGTAACCGGCAATGATTTACCTAGCGGCTGGAGTAGCAACAATATCGGCGTAGTGACGGCGGGTAATGACTACAGCTTTGACCCTTGCACCAACAGCGGCGGTGAGTTTGCCATCACCGGTTCTGGCAATAACGCTACAAGCAGCAACACCGACAACGTTGCCTTTGCCTTCCAGCAGCTTTGCGGCAACGGCATGATCACGGCTAAAGTCGAAAGCATCACCCCTAACGGCTACGGTGGCCTTATGATTCGCGAAAGCAGTGCGGCGGGTGCCAAGCAGGTGTCCATCTTTTCCAATCTGACTAACGTGCTGCGCCACGAGCACCGGGTAGCCACCAATGGGGCCAAGACCGCGCAAGCGTTCTACCGGCCCTTCCCCATCTGGCTGCGTCTGCAACGGCAGGGTAACTGGGTATTCGCTTACTATAGTATTACGGGAGCCAACTTCAACTATGTGCATGCCGTATATGTACCTATGCAAAATTGCGTACAGATCGGCTTGGCCAGCTTTACCTACTTGCCGAATGCACAGACGGAAGCCGTGTTTAGCAACGTCAGCGTATCAGGCGGCAGTACGCTTATCGGTGCGGGCAGCTCTTCGGCTCCCCCACAGGCTGGAAAAGCATCGGCAGCAAGCCCAGCCGAATTGTTCCCGAACCCGACGTCGGATATTTTCACGCTTTCCTTCCAAGAAGGCCTCAGTGAAAGCGCTACCGTCCGCCTGCTCAACCCAACCGGCCAAGTGGTAGAGCAGCGGGAACTGCAAGCCGGTGACCACCAAACGAAGTGGAATATGAGCACCCGGCCTGCTGGCATGTACTTATTGCAGATCAAGCGGCCGAATGCCGCACCGCAGGTACTCCGCATTATGAAGACAGAGTAATTAAGGATAGACCTATTTCAATGGAATGGGCATCTGGGAATACCTCCCGGATGCCCATTTTTATTTTTGGCACGCCTTTTGCAACGCTCTAAGCGTACATCAAAATCGCCCCCCGATTTTATTTACATGAAACACTTAAAGAATTAAAAACATGGCTTACAAAAACAACATCATCGTACTGGCTCTCGCGCTGTTTGCTACGTTGGGGGCTGCCCAAGGACAAGAATCCACATTTACGCTGGACGCGGTATTCCGCAACAACCTCGTCTACACGCAAGTCCCCTCGGCGGGCGGCATGCTGCAACTGCTTACTAACACCACCGGCGGGGCATTCATTTGCGAAAGCGCTATGCAGGAACACGCCCTGCCCGGTGTCACGGACGACAGTGGCAACTTCTTCGTGAAGATGAACGAGGTACTGTAACTCGGGGCGCTGCCGACGCTAAAACGCAATTCCGCCCTAGTAATGCCGGATAAGCAAACCGACTTGGGGCAAGGCGTGCACGGCATGCTGGGCCAATCTTGGCTAGGCCAGTACTGCTGGACCTTCGACTTCCGCTCGCAGGAACTGAGCTGCCACTCCCCTGCCCTCTCGCCGCTGGCTGCTAACACGGTGCAAATGGCCTTCAAGGAAAGTGCTAGTGGGCACCGCATCTCCAGCCTGCCCCGCATTTTCGTGGAAATCGACGGGGAGCAGTTTCCCGTACTGCTCGACACCGGGGCTAAGCTACACCCTTCCGCGGAAGCGACTAAGGCTTTGGGGGGCAAAGCGGACGACCCGGTAGCGACTTCCTTCATCCTCGAGTCGGTCTTCGAGCAATGGGCACAATTGCACCCCGATTGGAAGGTGGTAAAGCGCGCTGATAAGCAGCTCGGCAACGTCAAAATGATCGAAGTGCCCGCTGTCAAGATAGCTGGCCATAAAGTAGGGCCTGTTTGGTTCTGCTCCCGCCCCGATGCCAACTACGTGCAGTACTACTCCCGCCTCTGCGGCTCGGAAGTAGAAGGCGCTATCGGAGGCAACGCCCTGCAATATTTCAGCTTGACCATCGACTACCCCAACAAGCTGGCCCGCTTTGACCGCTAGGCAGGAGGTATAACGCGGCTGCCGCTTAGGCCGCGGGACGACAAACCGTGAGAAAATGACAAACCATTGCTGCGCGAAAAGGAAAAGCTGCTTACTTGGCCTACAGCGCAAACTTTAAAAACGACTACATCAAGACGGGCAGCGGCTGCTTACCGCGATGCTCCAACCACACAACTACATCAAATTCAGAGCCCCCGGAGGATGGTACCGCCTCCGGGGGCTTGTTTTGTGCCCCCCTGTATACTGCCCTTAGCCAATTTGTGGAACATATATTAGGCGCAGTCAGGCAAAAGTGTCTATTTTACACCCGTTTTGCAAAAACCAATAGAATAAAAAATGGCGCAAGGAAAGACTTTTGACTTTGACAACCAACCCACGATGCTCGGGCATCCCGTCGGTTTGTTTATCCTGTTTTTCACAGAACTGTGGGAAAGATTCTCCTACTACGGCATGCGGGGCATACTTGTCCTGTTTCTGGTCGCACAAACCAACGCGGACAACCCCGGCTTTGGCTGGACAGAGGGGCGGGCACTGGAACTGTATGGCTGGTACACCATGCTGGTGTACGTAGCTTCTATACCCGGCGGCTTGCTGGCCGACCGGCTGCTGGGCCAAAAGAAAAGCGTCATGCTGGGTGGGTTGTTGCTTTGCGCCGGTCACGGCATACTGGCCATTGAGGCCGAATGGGCATTCTTTACGGGCCTAGCGCTAATCATAGCTGGCGTAGGTTGCCTCAAGCCCAATATTTCTACTATGGTCGGCGGCTTGTACCGGCAAGGGGATGACCGCCGGGATGTCGGGTTCACTATCTTCTACATCGGTATCAACGTAGGGGCTTTTCTAGCATCCCTCCTCGTAGGCTGGGTAGGCGTAGAGTACGGCTGGCACTACGGCTTTGGCCTGGCGGGTATTGGCATGTTCATAGGGCAGATCGTATACATGAGCGGCCAGAAATACTTGAAAGGTGTGGGGGACGCACCGACCAAAGAAGAAACTAGCGCGGAAGCCAACGTCTTCGGGGAGCTGTTCAAACGCCGTAATGCGGTATTGGCCCTAGCCCTCATCAGCGCGCTGGGTGTCTATTTAATAGTATCGGGGAGTATTGGCTACGGCTTGTTGGCTATTTTTCTGGCTTTTGCCGTGGGCGTGAGTATTATTTTCTACCAAGACTCCAATCAAGTGGAGCGCGACCAGCTGATGGTGACCTTCCTGTCGTTCCTCATCATTATCACCTTCTGGGGGGCTTTCGAGCAGGCGGGTGGCTTGATGAACTTGTACGCGGAGCAGAAGACGGACCGTATGCTCGGCGGCTTTGAAGTGCCTGCCCCCTGGTTCCAATCGCTGAACCCGCTTTACATCATCCTGTTTGGCACCCCGGTCGGCTTGTTCTGGCTGTGGTGGAAACGCAAAGGCCGCGAGGCTTCCTCATTGTTCAAGATGGCCGTGGGCGTGATCATCATGGGCTGGGGCTTCCTGTTTATGTCCGGTGCCTCTATGCAATATGAAAAACTGGGCGAATCGGCTATGTACTGGCTGGTACTGGCTTATCTGCTGCACACCATAGGTGAGCTTTGTGCTTCCCCGGTGGCGCTTTCCTTTATCACCAAGTTGTCCCCGGCGCGCTATGTGTCCTTTATGATGGGCTTTTACTTTGCCGCGACAGGCCTTGGCAACAAGGTCGCCGGCGCACTGGGCGAGGCGGCGCAGTCGGCAGGAGAGTTGGAAATTTTCACAGGCATTGCCATTTTCTGCACGGTAATCGGTTTGCTGGTCATCGCCCTGCTCAAGCCGCTCAAGCGCCTGACCCACGGGGCAGAAGAACAAGGAGAGGATACCCACTTCGAGGAGCAAGAAGGCTACGAGGTGGCTGATATCCCCGAGGATGAGTCTGACGCGGGGCCTAAACGCGACGGCTCTGTACTCGACCCGCCCAATCAATAGAGGATTAGCATAAAAGGGCAGGCTATGGGCGAAAGCTTGTGGGCTGCCCACTTTTTTTGACCTGTAAAACCGAATTGCTCAACCACACATAACACTATAAACTTATGGACTTTGCATTAGGATTGATGATTTTCGGGTGGATATTCGTCTTGCTCTGGATTCCATTCGTTGTTTTTTCGCAGCGTAAGGTGCACCCCAAGGCGCTGTTTACCCTGTTCTTTGCCGAACTTTGGGAGCGCTTTTCCTTCTATGGCATGCGGGCCCTGCTTATATTGTACATGACCAAAGTATTGTTTGAGTCAATGGGGCAGGCGGATGCCGATGAACGCGCTTACGGCATTTACGGCGCTTACGGTGCATTAGTGTACGGTGCGCCGGTCATTGGCGGGCTTGTGGCCGACCGGCTGCTGGGCTTCCGCTACGCCATTATCCTGGGTGGCGCGCTCATGGCGCTTGGCCACTTCACCCTGGGCCTGGAGGGCCTCATATTCCACGGCAGCCTGCCGATATTCTTTGCATCCTTGGCGCTGATCATCGTCGGCAACGGCTTTTTCAAACCTAATATTTCTAGTTTTCTGGGGACGTTTTACTCCGCTAACGACCCGCGCAAAGACGGCGCGTTTACCATTTTCTATATGGGCGTCAACATCGGTGCGTTCCTCTCCCCGCTGACTTGCGGCTACCTGGGGGAGAACTACGGCTGGCATTACGGCTTTGGCTTGGCCGGCGTGGGTATGGTCATCGGCCTGATCGTGTTTTGGATCAATATGAAGGACTACAAAGACAAGGGCCTGCCACCGAATGCGGAAGACTACCGCAAACCCGTCTTTTTGGGGCTGAGCCGCGGGCCGCTGGTCGCACTTGGGTCCCTCGCCTCGGTGCCCATCTTCGCCCTGCTGCTAAACGTCAACGAAGTCTTGATCCCGCTGCTGTTTGTTATCGGCGTTGTTGTACTGGGCTACATTGTATACTACGCGGTTCAATTGATCAAAAAAGGGGATACCGCTTTCGAGCCAGAAGGGGCTCAAGCGGAGGCTGCCACAGTGGACGCGACGATGGGTGCCGACACCGAGCTGGAACCCACGCCCGATGCAGAAGACGAAGTGGTGGAAACGAACAAAGCCATGGGGCAACGCCTGCTGGTGGTTATCGTGCTATTCTTTTTCCATATGATTTTCTGGGCGCTGTTCGAACAGGCAGGCGGCTCGCTGACGCTGTTTGCTGACCGTAACGTGTCGCGAATGGGCATACCGGCTTCACAGTTTGCCGCCCTGAACCCGCTATACATTATACTGCTGGCCCCCGTATTCTCCTGGATATGGGTGAAGCTCAACCGCGCGGGCCGCGAGCCAAGTACCCCTATGAAATTTGTGCTGGGCCTTACGCAACTGGGGCTAGGCTTTGGCGTAATCGTGCTAGGCGCGCAGTTTTTCGCCATAGAGGGCATGGTACCCCTGATCTTCTTATTGTTGATGTACCTGTTGCACACTATGGGGGAACTCTGTCTGTCCCCTGTAGGCTTGTCTATGGTAACCAAATTGTCGCCGGCTAAAATCGTAGGCTTCGTCATGGGGGCCTGGTTCCTATCCATCTCCTTTGCACATGAATTGGCGGCCTTCATCGGCAAGCTGACCGCCGCACCGGAAATGGAGGGTGAAAAGGTAGACCCCATGGTTACGCTGGAGCTTTATTCCAACACTTACATGACTTGGGGGGTCTACGTAGTGCTTGGGGCAGCGCTGCTGCTGTTGCTGCTCGTACCTATGCTCCGCCGCTGGATGAACGGCATCCACTAATCAGGCGGTAACAAGTAAGCGTGTATTCACCTACGAAAGCGGCCCCCGCCATTTGAAGCAGGGGCCGCTTTTGTAATTCAAAAAAATGAAAAACGCCTATGAACCTAAAAAAACTACACCTCCTGTTTGTCGCGCTTGCCGCCGGGCAAGTCTTGTTCTGTGGTGTCGTACTGTACCTGATCTTAGTAGAAAGCTTTGCGGGCGTGGAGATGCAGGCACGGGATCAGTACCTGGCGCCGTCTATTCTGCTGTTGGCCGCTGCGGGCACCGCCTACGCGCTCAACCAAGTCCTCAGCAGGCGGGGGCGGCGCATGCAGTTTCTGGCTACTAAGGTGCAACAGTACAGCATCACGAGCATCGTACGGCTGGCCATTGTCGAGGGGGCCAATTTGTTGATCCTCATTATCACCCTGCTTTCCGGTCAGGTCAACTCGCTGCTGTTTTTTGCCTTGGGCATGCTGGTGTTTTTGTACTTCCGGCCGAGCCGGGAAGACTTTGTGCAGTTATTTGAGCTGAGTGCGGAGGAGGAGCGGCAATTGTCATAAAAAAGCTCACCCCACCAAAAACAGTAAGTTTGGCAGGGTGAGCTCAATAGGTTTTCCAAAGTACTCACTCCGTGATGACCATGCTCTTGGAAGCTTCGTCCGTAGGCGTCCGGACCGTGTAGCGAAGTACGCCAGTGGGCAACCCGGAGCGCTCGATAATCACGCCGTTGTAGCCCTCTACGCCCTGAATTTCCAGCTGTTTTACGATACGCCCGTGCACATCGCTTATCGTCAAAGTGGCTGGCGCGGCTTCTGGCAACTGGAAGCCGATCTGGGTTACTTCGCGGAATGGATTGGGCTTGTTTTGGTAAAGCTCAAAGCGCTTTTCTAAAGCCCCTTTGCCCGTGAAAGTAAGGCCAACATCTTGATAGCTTCCGTCCTTGCCGTAGGCCTCCGCTCTAGTACGTTCGGAGCTGATGCTCAACAAATCGCTAAGCAGGCCGTCCTGCTCCGCCTTGACTACCATGCTGAACAGGGGCAGGTTCGCATCGCTGGCAGTGGGCGGCCCAAACCAGTTCCAACTCATAGTGAGCTGGCCCTCGTCCACGTACTTCAAGCCGACGTGGCTTTCGTTGGCAATGCCTGCTTGCACTTCAATAAAGGATAGTGCAGCTTGATCGAATAAGAGTGTGCCTTGATAGCCTTCAATAGCGGCTAATTTAGGCGCGTACACCGGAATGACATACGTTTCACCCGCTGTCAGTTGCTGTTCTGGCAACTGTAGCTCGAAGGTGGATTCAATGTTTCTCACTTCTACTTCAGACAAGCTGCTGGCTTGCGCATTGCCGTCTACATCACCTACTTTAACGGCTACGAAATCAGCATTGGATATCCCGCCTGCACCAATATTGTTCAGGTTAATCACCTCTGGGAATACGTTGGCCCAAGGATTGTCCGGATTGGCGAAGCTGTAGTCCGCATCCACAAACCGCCAGCTCGTATTATACAAGAAGCTCGTTTCAATCGAAAGGATCAATTTACGCAGCTGTATCAAATCCAGCGTGGAAATATTGCCAGAATTATTGACGTCCGCCGCAATCCGTTTGTACGGACTATCTAAGGGTTGTAAGCCCAGAATGTGCTTGCTGATCAGCACGATATCGAAAGTGGATACGCCGTTAGCGTAGTCTCCGTCTCGCTCCGTTGTGATCGTGTAGTCACTGCCTTCAACCAGGCCGCTGAACAGGTAAGCCCCATTGGCGTCCGTACTGCTGGTTTGCCCCATCAGGCCAGACAGCGACACCTCAACATTTTCCACGCCTTCCCCCCATGCGGTGGCAACAGTGCCACTGGCGGTCGTAGCGCCTACGCCATTGCAGAGTTCAAAATTGTCCTGCACATTCACATAGGTCTCGCAGAAGTCACTATTGCCCGCTGCGTCGTAAGCCCATATTTCGACCACCAAGGTCCCAACGTCACCGCAGTTCAGTTCAAGGCGGGTGGAATCTGGATCATTGGGCTCCCCGACTCTGTTTATGGAGTACTGAACCGGAGGCGTACAATCTGATAATGGCGAAGACACGAAGTCTTCCGCCCAGATATGGCCGATGCCTGTGTCTGGGATGTTATCGCCGTCTTCGTCGAACGGCATAAGCTCCGCTGACAAACCGTTCAGGCATACTGGCGCGGGGGCCTTGCAATCGATAACTTGGAAGGGGAGTACCGTACGGGTATCGTTACCGCAACCGTCCTCCACGACTACCTCAAAGTTGTGATTGCCAATCGGGTAGCTTCCCTCGATGGTATAATCCGGGAAACTGCCGGAAAGCACCACGCTGTTATCCAATTCTGCATCTACGGTACCGTCCGCCAAGGTATCCAAAAAGACTTTGATGACCATATCCTCCGGTGTACAGGCTTCGTCGACAGAAAACCCATAAGCCACATCTGCCTCACAATCGCTATTGTCAAGTGAGCAAAACGGGTCAGGTTGCGTAAAGCTGACAGCCGGTGGAATACTATCGTACACCTTAATGATTTGTGTATACTGATAGAACCCGCTTGCCGCTGCTACTTTTTCGTAGTACCCCTCGATACCTGTACAGGAGTTTTCCGAAGCGGATGGGTTAGCGTTCGCCTCGTCCCGGTCGGCATCGAAGTAGGTATAGCCATCGGGACGGTGCAACAACCAGAAGGAGGATTCCCCAACTGTGCCATCGCAGTCGATATCCCGGGGCACGATGTAAGGGTCGCTCTCCCCGTCGTACTGACACCAGTTGATCACCTTCCAAGTCCGGAAGATTTTGTAACACTCATCTCCAGACGCACTGAAGAATTCATCTTCATGGCTGACGGCAAGGATATCACATCCCAGCCCGTAGGTCTCGACGGAGTCTGGGGTAGCGACACCACAAACCGCTTCGGCATCGGCCGGCCACTCGATTTCAAATTCGTGTTCGGTTGTGACGGTAATCAGCTGCTCGCAGGCATTAGTGCTTTCGTTGCCAAAGGCATCAACAGCCTTGAACCGGCGAGTGATCGTACCGGCCTTGCATTCCAAGTCGGCTGTAGGAGGCAATTCCTCAACTGCGCTTACCGAACAATTGTCGATGCCCGTAGGCATTCCGAATAAATCATCGAGCAGCAAACGGATTTCCACCGGACTTTCAGCGAAAGCGGAATCCAAGTCGCTGGGAAAATCAAGCGGAAGGTCAGTGCAAGATACGCTCACCGCATCCGGAGCTTGGCAATACGGTTCGATTTTGTCCTCAACCAGCACTTCCTGCCAGCAGATATTGGAATTGCCGGCTTCATCCGTGACGCGCAGCTCGATACGGACCAGGTCTCCGATATCACAGCAGTTGAAAGCCGCTAGGTCCGCCCACTCGGTAAAGTAAGCGGGAATGCTATCACAGCTGGTGCTATCGCGGATAACGGCCCTTCTTACGGATAGATCGGCAATTCCGCAGGCATCCCAGCTGCCTTCGTTAAAGTCTTCAGCGGCCACCTGAGCGTACCCCCCCCCTCCGATTGACACGTTTAACTGGTCGTCACAAACGGCAGTAGGCTCTACTTGGTCTTCTACGGCCACGGGGTAACTGCAACTGTTCGTTCTGCCGCAGGCATCTTGGACGCGGTACGTGATGGTATGTGTGCCTACAGGCAAATCATTGATCAAGTATTGCCCGTTCGGCAGCTGGCTCAACGCACCTGCCGTGGTAGAAACCGTGTAGGTAATCTCGGAGCAACCATCCACAGCGTCGGGCGGCGGCACTAAATAAGAGGCCCGGCAGTTGAACGAGCTCGTGCTCACGTACTGGGTATCCGGGCAAGCTAGGCTTGGTATCGTATTATCCAGTACCCGGATGAGCTGTATGTGTTCCCGCGGGTTCTCGCCGGGGATCACGGGGCCGCAAGTATTCCGCACCTTCCAAGTACGCAGTATCTCGTAACTACCCTCGCAGATATTGAAAATCTCATCGGTGTACAAGAAGGATGCGCTGCAGAAATTGAGCCCAAACACCTCGTCCGTACCGTCTAGGGTCGGGTAACCGGTATTATCCGGGTGCGTGAGCGATGGGGTTGCGCTAACCGCCTCGCAACTCAATGCAGGCTGGGCTACACCATCTACATCAGCCGGGAAGACGATACTATCCAACTCAAAGGCCGCTACCGTAATCACCTGCTCGCAGGTCGTGAAGTTACCATAGGCATCTTCTACCCGCCACGAACGGGTGATAACGACTCTAGGATCAGCGCAGTCCCCGTTGTCTTCCACCTCATCGGTAAAAGATATGGAAGCGCCACCCAACGCACAGGAGGTCAATACAGGCTCCCCAGTAGAGACGGGGTCTGTGCTCGCGATGCAGCTTAGGGTAGTGTCCGCCGGGCAGTCAAAGGTGGGGGCTTGGTAGAAGTCGACAATCACGTAGCCCCAGCAGCATTCCCCCGTTACGGTGTCGCAGACTTTGACAACCACGGTATCCCCGATCTCGCTTTCCGTTACAAAGGGCGAGCTTGGCAGCATGGGCGCATCCGGCGCTTCGCTGGTGCAAAGGGTAACTTCGTAGTTGTCGTAGCAAGCGTAGTCGCCACCTACCAGAATCATCTCCGCCACGATTTCCCGTGTGCAATCAGGCCCTAAGGAAACATTGATGGCGCCTTGGCAAGCTAACCCAGTCCCGGGCCCCGGTGTGTGCTCCAGTACCGTTACCATAAAGGAGCAGGAGGACTCATTGCCGGCTTCGTCCACCACGGTGACGAAAACTTCCGTTTCTCCGATCGGCAAGGGGGTGCCCT
>JAAAOU010000524.1 GCA_009908745.1 Bacteroidota bacterium | reverse complement strand
GGGAGGAGGGGGAGATTTGGCGCAGTTCCTGTAAGATCAGCTTGTCGCCATCCCAGAAACCGGTCAATTCGAAACGGGCTTCCGCTTGGCCGTCCTGTGTCTTGGATAGCGATTCGCCGGAGAAACTGTCGCCGTTTTGCTGCAAATTGGCTTCATAGTAGAAGGTATCCGATTTTTCGTCCTGCACGAGGTAGCCTTCCCAACGGCCGCCTAGCGACTGCGCGTGCAGGCTGTGCAGGCAAAAAAACAGGAGGAAAGTGCTCAATAATTTTCTCATGCATGCTTGTTTATCGGCTGGCAATCAGCCCCGTGTAAAAGTACTGACAATGATCAACAGTTGCAACTGATGTTTGTCATTATGCGAACCGTGCGGGGCGGTTACCTTGTGACTAACAAATAACCCGAAAGCCAAATCATCTAACCGAGCTAGAAAAACCGCAACTTATGAACGTACAAGTGAATGCCACGTTTCAAGTCAACGACTATTTGAACAGTGTTATTGAAGAGAAAGTCAGCAAATTAGCCAATTATTACGACCGTATCACGGAGGCAGAGATTTACCTGAAGATAGGGGAGAAACGGCACCGCCAGGCGGAGGACCAGATCGTGGAACTGCGCGTAGCGGTACCGGGGCATACCTTCTTCGCCGAGGACCACAGCGACAAATTTGAGAAAGCTGTGGCTGGCGCGGCAGACAAAGTGAAACGGCAGTTGCTCAAGCACAAAGAGCAAGTGACGGACCACCACTAGAGTGCTGGGTAAGGAATACCCCGTGAAAAACCAACTAGGTTGAGCTGCGGCTCGTTCCGGAGCCCGCAGCGCGCTCGATGCCAGGCTACACGTCAACAGGTCTGTGTAGCCTGGCATTTATTTTATCGCCTCTTCTAACGCGTTGAGCAAAGGCCGTTGGCTCTTCAGCATTTTGCGCGCCGCCGTTGGCAGCTGATGCCAAGCAGCTCGGTCTATCTCCGGGAACGCCTGTTGCTGCCCCGACTTCGGCGGCCACTCCATCTCGAAGGTATTACTCTTTATCTGTTCCGGGTCGCAATTGCCCTCCACGGCGAAGGCTTCCACCACTTTCCCGCCAGCCTGCTTGATGGTAGGCAGGGCATGGTAAGGCGGCTCCGGCAGTTCAAAGCCGGTCTCTTCCCGAAATTCCCGCTGTGCGGCGGGCAGGGCTTCTTCCCCTTCGTCGATCTCGCCTTTGGGAATCATCCAGCTGCCTTCGTCTTTGTTTTTCCAGAACGGCCCGCCGGGGTGCACCAAGAATACCTGTATTTGGCCTTCCCGGTAGCGGTAGAGCAAAAGGCCGGCGCTTCGTTTCGGCATGATTATTCCCCCTTAAAATCGGGCTGGCGTTTTTCGATAAAAGCCGCTGCCCCTTCCTTGAAATCTTCGGTGCCCGTGGTGTGGCCAAACTCCGCTACCTCGCGGGCAAAGCCGTCTTCGTCGTATTGAAAATAGGCATTAATAGACTCGATCACTTTGGCGATCGCGATAGGCCCTTTCGTGGCGGTTTTTTTGATGATCTCCTTTGCTTTATCCAAGGCTTCAGCCGCGGGCAGCACGTAGTTGAGCAAGCCGAGTTGCAAGGCTTCGTCGGCTTTGATCATATCGCCGGTGAGCAGCAGCTCAGTGGCTTTGGTCTTGCCTAGGTACTGAATCAGCCGCTGGGTGCCGCCGTAGCCCGGAATGATGCCCAGGCTGACTTCCGGTTGGCCGAAACGGGCATTTTCCGTGGCAATACGCAGGTGGCAGGCCATCGCCAGTTCGCAGCCGCCGCCTAGGGCAAAGCCGTTGACCAGCGCGACGACGGGCTTGTGGAAGCGCTCGATCAGGAAAAAGGTGTCTTGCCCCCGCTGCGCCATCGCCTGCCCTTGCTGGGTATCGAGCGAGAGGAACTCTTTGATGTCCGCCCCCGCCACAAAGGCTTTGTCGCCCGCGCCGGTAAGAATGACGCCTTTGACGTGCTCCCGCTGCGGCGCGTCTTCGCCAAAGAAGTGCTGGAGCTCGAGTATGGTCTGGGTATTGAGCGCATTCAAGGCTTTTGGCCGGTTGATGGTCAGGGTGATGATGCCGTCTTGCTCTTCGACGAGCAGGTTTTCGTAGGTCATATACGCTTGGTTTTGGTTGGTCCGCGGCGAAAATACAATATTTGCGGGAAGCGGCTAGTGGTAGGGCTTCTCTTTCCAAGGCGCTCCTATCACAAAAACGTCCCGCGAATATCCGTGCTATGCTCTATTCCAATCTTATCCTTGTGCTGTGCCAGCCAAGCTTCCGCTTTTTCGCGGCCGATGGCTTTGAGCTGTTGCAAAAAGGGCCAGCTGGCATTCAGCTTGCTCGACAGGTTGAGGTCCTGCACTTCCGCCTCCGGGTCGATATTGTGGAGGAATATTTTGTGGAAATCTTCCCCGAGCTCTACGCCTTGATCGAGCAGCCGGTCGACAAAAGCGATGCGCCGCATTTCCAGCATCAAGCTAGAATTGAAACTAAGTTCGTTGATCCGGTCGCGGATTTCGGAAGACGTCCGCGGTGTGTTTTCTATGTTGATGGGGTTGATCTGCACCAGCATGATATCGGTGCAGCCCGCGTCGATCAGGGGGAAAATGGGTGGATTGCCCATATAGCCGCCGTCCCAGTAATCCTCGCCGTCTATGGTCACGGCTTTGAAAATAGTAGGCAGGCAAGCCGAAGCCATGACCGCGTCCACCGAGATATGGGGCAGGTCAAAGACCTTGGCACGCCCCCGCCGCACGTTGGTCGCGCAGACGAACAGTTGGGTCGCATCGCAGTGCCGGAGCGACTCAAAGTCGACGATACTCTCCAAAATATCCCGTAGCGGGTTAATGTCGAAAGGGTTGACCTGGTAGGGCGAAAGATAAAGGCTGGCGGTCTCCCCGGCCAGAAAACCGGGCGAGTAGTCCATGTTTCCCCCGCCGAACAGCATATCCCAGGGGGCAGGCTGCATGGGGGAGAGCGCGGCGGCTTCTGATGCCCGCCTCCAGAATGTATTCAGTAATGCTTTGGCTTTCGCCCGCCCCTCCAAGTGCAGGCCGTAGGCAAGTACGGCAGCATTCATTGCCCCCGCGCTGGTGCCCGAGAAGCCTTCGAGTTCTATGTCCTCCTCTTCCAGCAGGCGGTCGAGTACGCCCCAGGTGATGGCGCCGTGGGAGCCGCCGCCTTGTAGAGCCAGTGCTAATTTTTTCATGCTTATACTTTTGCTTTTCGATGTGGGCTGCTCGCCGTGAAATGCGAACAGCGAGCGACGGTTACTGTGCGGTCCAACCTCCTTCAATCGGCATTGCCGTACCCGTAATCGTACTGGCTTTTTCACTGGCGAGGAACAAAGCCATCTCGCCCAGTAGCTCCAGTGAGACAAATTCTTTGACCGCGTGCTTTTTGAGCATAATGGTGTCTACTACTTCCTCCTCGCTCATGCCGTGTGCAGCAGCTTGGTCGGCGATCTGGCCTTCCACCAGCGGGGTTTTGACGTAGCCTGGGCAGATGGCGTTGCAGGTGATACCGTGCGCCGCGCCTTCCAGTGCCAGGGTTTTGGTCAGCCCCACGATGCCGTGCTTGGCGGCTACGTAAGCTGATTTATAGGGGGAAGCCCGCAAGCCATGGGCGGAGGCGATATTGATGATGCGCCCGAAGCCGCGTTGTTTCATGCCGGGCCAAACTGCTTTGGAAGTGTGGAAAGCCGAGCTGAGATTGACGCCCAGGATGAGGTCCCACTTGCTTTCCGGGAATTCCTCTATGGGCGCTACGTGTTGCACCCCGGCGTTGTTGATGAGCACATCTACTTGGCCGAAGCGGGATGCGGTTTGCTGTACGAGTTCCTGAATTTGCTCGGGGTGGAGCATGTTGGCCGGGGAGAAAAAAGCTTGGGTGCCGAATTCTTGGGCCACCTCCTCGGCGATAGCCGCCCCGTTTTCTTCTAAGCCATTGAAGACGAGCTGATACCCTTTGGCAGCGAAGGAGCAGGCGATACCTAAGCCAATGCCGCTCGTGCTGCCGGTGATGATTGCTGTTTTTGCCATAGTAGTATTACCAGTTTGATATAATCAAATTGCGTTTTTCAATTCCAAGCTTGATTTTGGTAATACCTGCTTAGACAACACCCCGTGCGGGCTATAGTTCTCACCCTGCCCACTCGATGATATTGCCAGCGTAGGCCAAGCCGCCGCCGAAGCCCAAAATCAAGAGCTTGTCGCCTTTCTTGATCTTACCGGCTTCCAGCCCAAGCTGCCAGGCAAGGGGGATGGAGGCCGAAGAGGTATTGCCGTACACACTGATGCTTTCCAGCGCCTTTTCGATAGGGATGCCCGCTGTTTTGCAGATCGCCTCGATGATGCGCATGTTGGCACTGTGCGGGATGAACCAGTCGATATCGTCCACGGCCATCTGGTTTTTTTCCAGTAATACGCCGATCTGCTCTGCCATACGGCTGACCGCCCATTTGAAGACCTTGCGCCCGTTTTGGTAGATTTTCCCGCTGGCGTTGATCAGCTCGCCGTTGACCATGGTGGAGTGGGTGGATAGGTACAGGTCTTGGCCATATTTGCCTTCCGCCCCGCTAATGCCCTGCCCGATGTTGCTCTCCTCGGCGGCTTCGATTAGTACCGCGCCGGCACCGTCTCCAAATAGCACGCAAGAGGTACGGTCGTTAAAGTCGGTGATTTTGGAAAGCGTTTCTGCGCCGACGACGAGGACTTTTCGGTGCAGGCCCGATTCGATTAAGGCTTTTGCTAAGTTGATACCATAACCAAAACCGGCGCAGGCTGCCGAAATATCGATAGCGGCGGCTTGCTTGAGCCCAAAACGGTGCTGCATGATGGCTGCCATGCTGGGCATGATGTGGTCATGGGAAACGGTGGCGAAAATGATATAGTCAACGTCCGAAAGGTCTCTGCCGTAGTTGTCCGCCATATTGCGTATGGCTTGCTCGGCTATGTGGCTGGTGTATTCGTTAGGCTTCGTGTAGCGACGTTCGCGTATGCCCGTACGGGATTTGATCCACTCATCGGATGTCTCGATGATACCTTCAAAGTAGTGGTTGTCGATGACTCGGTCCGGTACATGGGTGCCGATAGCGGTGAGTTTAGCTTGCATGTTTCGTGCTTTAGTTGCTGGTAGGTCAGGGCAGCGTCAAAGGTAGTGCATATTTGTCACTTATTGGCGGGGTGAAAGGCTGCCATTTTGGCTCAAATTGCTTTTTTAGGCCAAGATTGAACTAATGGCAGGCTATTTGATGTTATTGGAGTGTAGTTCTTTGAAAGCTGATGTTTTCAGTTTTCCTTGTTTGATAATGAAGACCGGCTACCCCGATGGAAATTTGGGGTAGAGATCCAAGAAAGTCTCCTATGCCCTTACGGGCTACGGCGACCGGAAGGGGACGTAATGGAATCGACAGGGGAGTAAACTGATAAGTAAGCATGCCGGAGTACGATAGCTTATCTCCGTCAAAAACTGCGCTATTACCACTTTTTATATGGCAATACACAGTATGCCATGGCAGCCTAAGACTAGGTCTTAGAATGCCTTTGTGCCGTACGCTTGACGCCTAATACACAGCGTGCCGCATATCAACCAACCCTTAGGCTAGTTGGCTGCCCTGCTCCGAACAGCTAGCGAAATTAAGGGGCTAAGGCTCGGTCATAGGTGGGTGCCGCAACCTCCACCGGGCTCGAAAACCTCAACGCGACACTAAGCATGTAGAAGGCTTATGAGTGCTTTCGCTGGACGCGAGTTCGACTCTCGCCGTCTCCACAACTAACAGGCTGCTTTACCCAATTAGTGGTGAAGCAGCCTTTATTATTTTACCTTATGCCTATCCACCCCGAGCAGCAAAAAGCCCGCGCCCGCGACCACCGCAAGCGCTTGAAAAAGTTCTTCGCCCGCCTGAAGAAGCGGCCGCCGAAAAAGCTAGACCAGACGGTGGCGGGCTTGCACGAGGAGGTCTTTTCGGAAACCGACTGCCTGGACTGCGCCAATTGTTGCAAGACGACAAGCCCCATTTTCCGGGATAAGGACATTGACCGGCTAGCTAGCCACCTGCGGATGCGCCCCGCTGCATTTGTGCAAAAATACCTGCAACTTGACGCAGAAGGCCATTATGTCTTAAATACTGCCCCCTGCCCATTTCTCGGGGCGGATAATTACTGCTCCGTTTACGAACAGCGCCCGCTTGCTTGCCGGGAGTACCCACACACCGACCGTAAAAACTTCCACCAAATTTTGGGCCTGACGCTCAAAAACACTGAGGTCTGCCCGGCGGCACTTGAGATCGTGCAGCGCCTGGAAAAGCAGATGGCTTGATCTTCATTCCGTCCGCTCGTCTCTATCCCAACAGCCTATTTTGTGAGCCTGTGAAAATTTATTCGGCTTATTGTTTTGCTTCGCGCTAAAAATTAGTAATTTAATTTCTCTTTTGTTACTGAGCAGGCAATAATAAGCTAGCGTGATGGCAGGTTCTTGTGCCCTGCCATAAAATCACTACCCAACCTGACAATCGTCACTTGCCTGCTTGGCGGCAATAGGGAGATTAGCGCAACAGTCAATACCAACAAAGCTTGCCAGCTCGGGCAAGCCCAAAAAAACTCGCGTATGAGCTTCGACACTAAAAACATCCGCAACGTTGCCCTGCTCGGCCACTCGGGCAGCGGCAAAACGACCCTCACCGAATGTATGCTCTACGAGGCCGGCGATATAAGCCGCCGCGGCAGCGTAGAAGAAGGCAACACCCAATCTGATTATACCGCTATCGAGAAAGACCGGGGCAACTCTATATTTGCCTCCCTGACCCACGCGGAGTGGAAAGATTCCAAAATTAACATCATCGATACGCCGGGTTTTGACGACTTTATCGGCGAGGTGGTTTCTGCCCTCAAAGTAGCAGATACCGGCCTGATGGTGCTCAACGCACAGAATGGCGTGGAAGTAGGCACAGAGCTGATCATGGAATACGTGGATAGTTTCGAAACCCCCTGCTTGCTGGTAGTCAACCAACTGGACCATGAGAAAGCCGATTACGAAGCGACCCTGCAGCAGGCACAAAGCCGTTTTGGCAACAAGGTGATCCCCGTGCAGTACCCCTTGGGCGCCGGCACTGGTTTTAACACGATCGTCGATACCCTGCGCATGACGATGTACGTTTTCCCGGAGGATGGCGGCAAACCCGAAAAGCAAGACATACCAGCGGACGAAATGGAACGGGCGAAAGCTATGCACAATGCCTTGGTAGAAGCGGCCGCCGAAAACGATGAGGGGCTCATGGAGCAATACTTCGAGACTGGTACGCTTACGGAGGAAGAATTGGCGGAAGGATTGCGCATTGCCATCGCCCACCAAGAGATTTTCCCGGTATTCTGTAGTTCGGCGGTGCGCAATATGGGCAGCGGCCGCATCATGGGATTCATCAACGATGTTTGCCCTTCCCCCGCCGACCGCCCGCCGGCCCGTTTGGCCAATACCGAGGAGAAGTTAGCTTGCGACGCCTCTGATGATACCACCGTTTTTATATACAAGACCATGACGGAGCCTCAGGTTGGGAATGTGACCTATTTCAAGGTCTACTCCGGCGTGCTGCACGCGGGTGATGAACTAGTAAACCAGAAAAACGATACCCCGGAACGCTTCGGCCAAATCTTCATCGCGGAGGGTAAAAACCGCGATGGGGTGCCCAAGCTCAAAGCCGGCGATATCGGCGTGACGGTAAAGCTGAAAAACAGCCACACCAATAATACGCTCAGCCCAAAAGGCGTGGACCGGCAAATTCGGCCGATGCACTTCCCAGAATCCCGCATCCGGCTGGCCGTACAGCCGCCGGGCAGCAACGACATGGAAAAGCTCATGCGGGGGCTGCATCAGATTGAAGAAGAAGACCCCACGCTCATCGTGGAACAGTCCGCTGGCTTGAAGCAGACCCTATTGCACGGGCAAGGGCAATTGCACCTTGATTTGATCAACTACCGTGTCGAGCAGTTGCACGGCATCTCTATGGAGTTTATAAAGCCACGCATCGCCTACCGGGAAACCATTCAAAAATCAGCAGATAGCATGTACCGCCACAAAAAGCAGAGCGGCGGTGCCGGGCAGTTTGCCGAAGTACACCTGCGCGTAGAACCCTTTACAGAAGGAATGCCGGACCCCGAGGGCTTGAGCGTGCGCAACAAAGAGGTGGAGGAGTTGCCGTGGGGAGGCAAGCTTGCCTTTTACTGGTGCATCGTCGGGGGCTCTATTGACGCGAAGTTCTCCAATGCGATCAAAAAAGGCATACTCCAACGTATGGAAGAAGGCCCGCTTACGGGTTCTAATTGCCAAGACATACGAGTGAGCATTTACGACGGTAAGATGCACTCCGTCGACTCCAATGACATGGCTTTTATGCTCGCCGCCAAGCAAGCCTTCCGGCAAGCATTCCGGGAGGCCTCCCCCCAGATTTTGGAGCCGATTTACAAACTGGAAATCCTCTGTTCTGACGAGGTCACCGGTGAGGTGATGGGCGACTTGCAGACGCGGCGCGCCATGATCGTCGGCATGGATACCGATGGGCACTACCAAAAGATCACTGCCCATGTGCCGTTGGCAAAGCTGCATAAGTATTCCTCCAAACTGCGTTCCATCTCGCAGGGCCGTGCGAAGTTCCACCAAGAATTCTTGGAATACCAAGCGGTGCCGGGCGACGTTCAAAAGGAGCTGATGGATGCGCACGACCGGGAGCTGGCGGAAGCTTAATGCACTCAAAGAGCAGCTCTGACACTCGCGGAAATCGGTTTTCCGGACAAAAGTGTAACTTATATGCAAAAAAATTCGTTGTTATTAGGAAAGTGAACACACTATGCCCGGAGGACCGATTCTAAAAACTGCTGCTAAGCCTACCAATATCAACATCGCTGTCTTGTACGCACAAGAGGACGAAGCCTACTGGTTGGAACTGGAAAAACAATTTGCTAGTATCAAAGCCCGCTATCCCAACGTGCGTATCTGGACAGCCACAGACGTGGAAGTTGGCGGCGAGGTGGCCAGGGCGCTCAAAGACGAGCTGCGCCGCGCTGATATCACCTTGTTGTTATTCAGCCCTGAGTTTGTCAACGACCAGATCATCGATACCGAAGTGCGGGAACTGCTCGATATGTACAGCCGCTACAGCAACAGCGAGGCTTACCGTTCGGAGGAGCGTTTCATCATGCCCATTTTGTTGGACCATCTGCACGGCTGGGACGATATCTACGACGACCACTTCGATATTGAAAACCTGCGGGTATTTGACAATCTTCCGGACGAGGACACAGAGCGCGCTGCCATCTACAAAACCATCGCTGATTCCCTCGAGCACTATGTGAAACGCGTGAACGCTAAAGCGGTACAAATTGCCTTGCCTACCTGGATTGGCTTTATCCCGAGCATCATGTATAACGGCGGTTTTGCCCGCAACGAACGTACCCCCCTCTACCGGCAGTATCAGCGGGAGGTCCATTTTCAGCTGAACGACCACTTGGACCAGTTGTGCGATGACATGCTTTCTGGCCAGATAGATATGATGTGGTGCACCATCGACCGGCTGCCGTTTGTGGCGGACCGCTTGCTGGATATCGGGCCGCGGGTATTTTACCAAGCTTCTTGGTCCAACGGCGCCGATGCCATCCTCGCTCGTGAGCACATTAAAACCGTAGAGGACCTGCGGGGCAAGCGGGTGCTTTACCCCAAAGACTCTCCATCACATACCTTTCTCAATTATGTGCTTCAGGAGCATGGTGTAGCCCCCGATGAGGTGCAGGCCATCCCTCAGCAGCACACTAATCTTGATCTGCTCACTAAACGCTTTGTGAATGATGATTCCATAGACGCGCTGGTCCTTTGGAGCCCTTTTGTAGAAGCTTGCATAGCCGAAGGGGAGGGCATTAGGGTGCTGGTCGATTCTTCCAGCTATCCCGACTTGATTGCCGATGTGCTCGTCACCTCGCAAGAATACCTCAACTTGAACGAGGAAGAGATACTGACCCTGCTCAAGGGCTGGTTCCGGGAAGTGGATTGCTTTTTGAACGATGAATTTTACCAGGGGCGCGCGATCGGCGTATTGGTGGAGGCTATCATAAAGCCCTTGCCGAGCATCATCCCCAGCAGCATACGCGGCTCTTTGGAAGACTCCCTGACCAACTATTTCCAGCAGTCTCTTAAAAAAGTTCACCTGTGTACCCTGCAGGACAACCAACGCTTCTTCGGTATTGGGCAAGAAGAACCGGGCCCGGGGGCAGGGGAGCGGCTGTACAACGCATTCCTGAAGCGCCAGTACCCCCACTTACTCGAAAAGCACGGCTTACAGTGGCCCGTCTTGGTGAATACTTACATGTTGGAGCAATTGCAGATCAAGACCTAACCAAAGTGAGCCGGCGTTCTTTTTCTCCTTCCATCATCCGTATTTTCAGGCTGTCGGCTGTCAACTGTATCAATTCTACCGCTTTTTGGGTAGAAGCCTGGTTGAGGGTGTCGTGGGTGTACAGGAAATTGGCTTCGATAAAGAAGGTGCCTGCCTCGCGGTAGTCAAGGGTGCTCTTGTAAGTGTAGGTTTCCTCGGGCGAGAATTCGAGCTGTATCAAGCCAGGGTCTACCGCCAGCGGCGTCCCTTCTTCGGTGACTGCCACGCCTACCCATTTACCATGTAGTTGCTCCTCTTGATACCCGCCTTGGCAAGCGGCAAGGGTACTTATGGCTAAGAAGAGCAAAAATACCTTTCTCATCGTTGAGCTGGTTTGATCAAAAACAGGTTGGTCATTAAAGTGTCCGGCCAACCTACTACTTTTAATAATTTGGTTTTCAAGAAATTAAAGGCTCTAGCAGCAGGAATACGCCAGCCCCAGCCAAGAAGCCAATGAACGCCAGCCACGCGATTTTACGCAAGTACCAAATGAAGTCGATACGCTCCATGCCCATAGCCGCTACACCGGCCGCGGAGCCAATGATCAGCATACTGCCACCCGTACCCGCTGCGTAAGCGATGAAGTGCCACAGCTTGCTGTCGATAGGTACATCATACATGCCCATAGAAGCAGCCACCAGCGGCACGTTATCAATAATGGCAGAGGCAAAGCCGAGCAGCATCACGACAATATCCTGGCTGGGTACCAGTTGGTCCAAGACTTCAGCTACGTAGCGGAGCGTCCCCACTTGTATTGTCTCCCCATCACGCATGACTGTACCGAAGACCAAGGCTTCCAGCGCGGCCACCGCCATAAGGATGCCGAGGAAAAACAGGATGCTCGATAGCTCGATACGAGAAAGTGCTTTGTGCGCCGAGTACATCTCGCGGCGGGACTCCGTAAAGTCTTCTTCGGGGTGGATGTACTCAGAAACCAGCCACACTACACCCAGCGAGAGCATCATGCCCAGGTAGGGCGGCAGGTGGGTCACCGTCTTGAAAATCGGTACAAACACAATCATACCTAAGCCTAGGAATAGCATCGTCCGGCTACTTAGCAGGCGTTCTGCTTGTATGCCCTCGTCGACGTCCAGTTTGATATCCCCCTTGAAAGGCCCCATAAAAGAAGCGACAACAAAGGGGACGATAAAGCAAGCGATAGAAGGGATCACGAGGTATTGGATTAAACCGGGGGCCGAGACCTTATTGCCGATCCACAGCATGGTGGTCGTTACATCCCCGATTGGGGACCAAGCCCCGCCCGCGTTAGCGGCGATGACGATAAGCGCCACAAACCACAGCCGTTCTTTTTTGTCCGGCACAATTTTGCGCAGTAGCGTCACCAGTACGATGGTTGCCGTCAGGTTGTCGATGATGGCCGAGAGGATAAAGCCCAGTATACCGACAATCCAGAGCAGGCGTTTTTTGCTGCGGGTATTGACGTAGCTTTTCAGCACCTCGAAGCCCCGGTGCAAGTCTACGATCTCCACGATGGTCATCGCGCCGATCAGGAAAATGAGGATTTCCGCGGTTTTGCCCAAGTGGTGGAGCAGGGTGTTTTTGAAGCCTTCTTCGGCTAAATGCAGCCCTTCTCCGTGGGCTTCGTGCGCCCCGACCAAGCTGTAGATGTGCTCGTGGGTGTCCACAACGGAGAGCCAGCCAAAGTTGAAACCTACAGCCAGTAGCGCCCAGCAAAGGGCTGCCATGATCAAGGCAGGTACAGTTTTGTCCAATCGAAGAGGGTGTTCAAATACGATGGTGAGATAGCCAAGGATGAAACACGCAATAATTGCTGTTGTCATGAGGTGCTTAAGTTGGTTCAATGCGAAACGGCTAGCTGACGTACCATTCAGCTTAGCCAGTGGCAAAAATATAATTTTCTGCCAGCTAAGCCTATTTTATGCCCGTAATTATAAGGCCAGACGATTCTTACTTGGGCAGGGCTTTCTGTTGGCCACCGCAGAGGGGAGATGAAGAACTTATTTAACTCGAATAGCGTTTGGGCAGTCAAACGGCTTTTGCGTACTTTTGCATGTTCAATAATGATCTGACAGACTAATGGTAAAGATAGGAGACGTAAATCTTGGAGCATTCCCCCTGTTGCTGGCGCCTATGGAAGACGTGAGCGACCCGCCGTTCCGGGCCCTGTGCAAAGCGCAAGGGTGCGATATGATGTACACGGAGTTTATCTCGGTAGAAGGGCTTATCCGGGACGCCGACAAGAGTGTGCAAAAGCTAGATATTTACGATTATGAACGGCCTATCGGCATACAAATCTTTGGCGCGGAGCACAAGTCGATGATGCGCGCCGCCGAAATCGTGGAAGAAGCTCAACCCGAAGTACTCGACATCAACTACGGCTGCCCCGTTAAAAAAGTGGTCTGCAAAATGGCCGGCGCTGGTATACTGCAGGATATCGACCGCATGGTAAAGCTGACCGACGACGTGGTCAAATCCACCAGCCTGCCCGTGACCGTGAAAACCCGCTTGGGCTGGGACGACAACACCAAGTACATCGAGGAAGTCGCCGAGCGCTTGCAAGATGTAGGGATCAAAGCCCTGTCCATTCACGGCCGTACCCGCAAGCAGATGTACAAAGGCGAAGCCGACTGGACGCTCATCGGCAAGATCAAGGAGAACCCCCGTATACATATTCCCATTTTTGGCAACGGCGATATCGACAGCCCGCAGAAAGCCAAGGAATACCGCGAGCGTTACGGCGTAGACGGCATTATGATCGGCCGGGCCAGCATCGGCTACCCTTGGATATTCCGGGAGGTCAAGCACTATTTTGAAACGGGGGAAATACTGCCACCGCCTACGGTCAAAGAGCGGGTAGACGCCGCCAAACAGCACCTCCGCCACTCTGTGGAATGGAAAGGCTTGAAGCTGGGCGTGCTCGAAATGCGCCGGCACTATACCAATTACTTCCGTGGTTTCCATGGCATCAAAGAATACCGCAAGCGCTTGGTGACCGAGGCAGACCCGGCTGTAATCCATTCCATACTGGACGAAATCGAAGTGGTGTATAGTGGCCAGGAAGCCCTAGTATAACCCGTATAAATACTGACGCATTGGTTTTTAACATAAAATCTCACGAGCGCAAAGTTTTTGAAATCATCAGCCAAGCCGCAGCAGAGCTGAGCTACCCGGCTTATGTAGTAGGCGGTTATGTGCGGGACCGGCTGCTGGCCCGCCCTTCCAAAGATATGGACATCGTCTGCGTGGGCAGCGGCATACAGCTGGCTCGTTTGGTAGCCGGGCGTATGCGGCCTATCCCCCGGGTGACAGTCTACAAGCGCTTCGGCACGGCTATGCTCAAGCACCGGGATATGGAGATCGAGTTCGTGGGGGCCCGCAAAGAGTCCTACCGCTCCGACTCCCGCAAGCCAGTGGTGGAAGAAGGGACGCTGGAAGAGGACCAAAACCGCCGCGACTTCACCATCAATGCCTTGGCCGTGAGCTTGAACGAGAACGACTACGGCAGCATCATTGACCCGTTCAACGGGCTGGAGGACTTGGAAAGTAAAACCATCAAGACCCCCTTAGAACCGGGTAAGACCTTCTCGGACGACCCGCTGCGGATGATGCGGGCGGTCCGTTTTGCCACCCAGCTTGGTTTCGAGATAGCGCCAGAAACTTTGGCGGCTATCAAAGCATACCGCAACCGCATCAATATCGTCTCCAAAGAACGCATCACCACCGAGCTCAATAAAATCGTGCTTTCCCCCACGCCCTCGGTAGGCTTCAAGCTGCTTTTTGACACCGGCTTGCTGCACCGCGTCTTTCCCGAAATGGCGGAGCTGCAGGGGGTAGAGGTGCGCAACGGCAAAGCCCACAAAGACAACTTTTACCACACCCTTCAGGTACTCGACAACCTAAGCCAGAATACCAATAACCTGTGGCTGCGTTGGTCGGCTATCCTGCACGATATCGCCAAGCCGCCTACCAAGCGTTTTCACCCACAGCACGGGTGGACATTCCACGGGCACGAAGCCTTGGGAGCCAGTATGGTGCCCCGCATCTTCAAAAAATTGCGGCTGCCGCTGGACCAGAAAATGAAATACGTGCAGAAGCTCGTGCGCCTGCACCTGCGGCCCATCAGCCTCACCAAAGAGAATATTACCGATTCGGCTATCCGCCGGCTGCTCTTCGAAGCCGGGGATGATATTGACGACCTCATGATGCTTTGCGAAGCGGATATTACTTCCAAAAACCCTAGGAAAGTCAAGCGCTACCTAGAAAATTACGAAATGGTCCGCCAACGCTTACAGGAAGTCGAGGAAAAAGACCATCTGCGCAATTGGCAGCCGCCGATTTCCGGCGAGGTGATTATGGAAACCTTCAATATCCCTCCTTCACGCGAGGTTGGTATTATTAAAAACGCTATCCGTGAAGGTATTCTTGACGGCGAGGTTGACAATAATTACGAGGACGCTTTCCAGTTTATGTTGAGAAAAGGCAGAGAGCTGGGGTTAGAAGAAGTGGAGCAGGAAAAATAAACCGCACAAGCATCGGGACGTTTTTGGACCCTCGAAAAGTCATGGATAAGGCAGCTGGTATGGTTCGGTAATCCCCTTGTCGCGATTGCGAACCCCGACCGTGGTCGGAGCTGAGGCCCGCCCTAGTCACACCAAGTCTAACCCTAATATTGTTGGATTGTAGAGTCAAAACTTTAGATACCTGCGCGGTTTTGACAGACCTGCCGCTGAACGGCACACGCCATCGGTCTAGGGATGCTAATCAGTGCCCTAGGATCGCGCATGGCGGGCATTACTGCTGCCTGACTTTACAAATAAACGGGGTTTAAGCCAGTCTGGCAAACTTATATTGTAAAAAAACGGTGATGATTTAGTCCTCCTCCGATTTTGGCTGCAGGGCCAGCCGCAGGGAGATAACGTGCGAGTAAGTACTCTCGTCGGTCCCCAAGTCGGTATAGGCGTAGTCGACCATCAGGCTAGAGACTCGGAAACCCACGCCCAAGCTGGGGCGCACCTGCATATTAGTACCACCGTCGAAGTCAGATATTTCTTGGAATTGGCTGACGCCTGCCCGCAGAAACAGAAAGTCTTTATAGGCGGCTTCTGCACCCGCCGCCAAGTCCATACTGATGGGGTCGGCGGAAAGCAGGGTATTGCGCTGGCCGTCGGTGGTGAAGATAAAGTTGGCTTCCGGCGAGAGCGTGATTTTCCCAAAGTCGAATTGGCGGGACACGCCCAAGATCAGCCGCGGGTTGGTGATCTCCACACTGTTGATAGGCACTTCGTTGTTGGTAAGCGCCAATACTTCCTTTTCCTCTTCCGTAAAGTCAAACGACCAAGCATTGAAAGTAGTGGTCACATCTTTGGCCACCAAGCCGAAACTCCAGGCTTTGCGGTGGTACTGCAAGCCCGCGTCCAGGCCAAAGCCCCAAGAATTGGCAAAAGGGCCAATACGGCGGTGGATGATCTTGACATTACCCCCGCCGAGCAGCCGGCCTTTTTTGACCTTGAAGGCTTTGGCGTAGCTGAGTATAAAAGCATAATCTGCCGCTGAGAACTCGGTGACGTTGTCAAAGTTGACCGTGCCGTCGCTGTTGTACAGGCTCAGTGTATTCGGGATGCCGTCAATGCCGAAGCGGATAAGCGACAGCCCTAGGCGTGCGCCGTTGTTCAGGCTTGGCGTGAAAGACAGGTAGTCGAATTTAGACACCCCGGCAAACCACTCGGCGTGCATGGCGCCAATTTGCAGCCCATCCGACGGCCGGAGGTTAGCCAATCCCGCCGGGTTCCAGACCCCCGCCGTCACATCATCCACGCTGGCGATCACCGCCGTGCCCATGCCTTGCGCGCGGGCCCCTACGCCGATGGCCAGAAATTCGTTGCTGTACTTTTGAGCCATCACCGAGCCACTTACGCATAAAGCGAGGATAGAAAAGAGTAGCGTTTTTCGCATAACCATTGGTTGATTCAGAATCCTAACGCAAGTATAAGGGTTTAAGTACGCATTAAGACCCTCGCCCCGCTATTTTGTCGCCAAAGCGCAATCACCGCTTGAAGCTCAGGGACAAATTGACCTTGGCACTCAACCCGATAAAAGGGCGGACGAACAACTCGGAGCTATTGTCAAGCTGTTCTTCCTCCAGCAAGGTGGCACCGAGATTGAGGTAGACGAACTGAAAAAGCTTATAGTCTAGGCTCGCGTAAATGGGCCGGCCGACGATAGGGCCGCTTAGCGTATTGCCCTTGCTGTCTTCAAAGTCATTCAGAAACAAGCCGAAGCCAAGATAGGTGTTGCTGAAAAACCGCGGGGCAAAAGCGCTGTTGCCCAGCGGGAAGGACAGGCCAGCAAAGGGGGCGGTATCGTAGTCAAAGTTTTCGCTCAGCTCGCCGCTCAGGTAGACGCCCCCGTAGCCGGCGCTTACGGAGACGACCCCTTGTTTTTCTTCCGTCGGGCAGTCTTCGAGGTAACGGCTGTCAGCCAGCTCATACAAACGAGAGGGGATTAGGCGTTCGAGTTCTCCTTCCATAAGGCCGGCCAGGTTTGTGTAGGCTTGGCGGATAGCGGTGGCCGCCGCGCTGCTGTCCCGGCTGGTTTTCAATTGCTCCATTTTCTCCAGCTGAAATTGGATAAGGTCGGAAAAAGCCAGTTCCGTCGTGCTTCGGGGGCGGCGGTAAGTCTGTAGGTCTGCCTTTAGCAGGGCATTCATCTCTTGCACCAAACGCTTGGGCTTTTGGTTCCAGTTGACACCGCGCCCGTTCGGCTTGCGCTGACTGTCGAGGTAGAGGCGCAGGCGGCGGTTTACCCGTTTGAGCAGGGCTTCGCGTTCCCGTTTGGAGACCGACTTGAAATAGAGTACCTCGATGTCGTATTCTGTAGAGGGCCGCAGTTTGTAATTGACGGGCAAGCTGTAGCTAGCGTCTTTGTTTTCTAGGGGGCGTTGCCAGACGGCTTGGTGCAGGGGGTCCCGCTGATCGCGACCGCGGTGGTGGTATAGGCTGATCGTCACGCGGTCGATGTATGCCGGTATAGCTCCGCCGACGAGCAGGTTGGTCTCTGCTGGCAGTGGGTTGTTTTCGCCTATGTAGGCACTCTCAAAGTCTAGGCTGACTTCCGTGTATTGTGCTTGTGAAAACGCCGGAAGGCATAGGAAGAATAGCGCGCAAAGAAGTTGATAGAATCGTAGCATGCAGTTTTGATTTAGTTTAGATTTGTGTCTCTATCTTAAATCAGACGCGTGCCCTAATGTTCAGTCACACTACATTTGCCCCTCTTCTTCTTCGATCGATTGCAAGTAGGTATTCAGCTGTTCCATGGGCTTGACAATGGCTACGCGGCCTGAGCGCACAAATTCGTAAATACCGATTTCCTGCAGCTCTTGGAAGAACGCCTCAGTCTCCCGCTCGTGGCCGGTTTTTTCCAGCACGATATATTCGGGTTCTACAACCAGCACCCGGGCGTTGTGCTGCCGGATCAGCCTTTCCACTTTGTTGCTGTTGCTAAAGACATGCGTGGGCACTTTGTACAGTGCTATCTCCTGGTATACAATTTCTTCCGGCAGGTAGTAAAAAGCTTTCAGCACATCTACCTGCTTTTCAATCTGGGCCACCAGTTTTTTCACCATGGTTTCCGTCACGTTGACCACGATGGTAAAGCGGTGGATATCGGGCCGGGAAGAGCGGCTGGTTGTCAGGCTCTCCACATTGATGTGCCGGCGGCTAAATACGGAGACCACGCGGGAAATGATGCCGCTTTGGTTTTCTGTAAAGGCGGTGATCGTGTAGTAGTTCTTTTCAGCTTCCATCATGCAGTCATTTTGGTATTCCGCTTTTTACTCCAATACAATTTCGTCTACCGCTGCCCCGGAAGGCACCATAGGGAAAATATTCTCTTCTTTCTCCACGTCTATATGCAGCAGGAAAGGGCCATCGTGCTGTAGCATTTCCCGCACGCCTTCCTCCAGTTCTTCCGCTTTGGAAATACGGCGGCCCGGCACGCCAAAGCCATCAGCAATTTTAAGGAAATCTGGGTTGTGCAATTCTACAGAAGAATAGCGCCGTTCGAAGAACAGCTGCTGCCACTGCCGCACCATACCGAGGTAGTTGTTGTCGAGCAAAACGATTTTCACCCCCACCTGCCACTGTGCGCACATCCCCAGTTCTTGAATCGTCATTTGAAAGCCGCCGTCGCCGATGAACGCCACGACTTCCCGCTCGGGTTGCGCCAGCTTAGCGCCGAAAGCAGCGGGCAATCCATAGCCCATCGTACCCGCCCCGCCGGAGGAGACCCATTGGTTGGTGGCCTCGTACTCGTAGTAGCGTGCGGCCGACATTTGGTGCTGGCCCACATCCGTAGTGACGACCGCCTGGCCTTTGGTTTGGCGGGAGACTTCGCGCACCGCCATGCCCATACGGATATAGCCTTCGGGTGAGGGGTGGAGGTCTTTTTGTATGACTTTTTCGTACTCCACCTCGTCCATCTGCCGGAAGGCTGCCACCCATTTCGGATATTGTTTTTCCTTGATCAATGGGGTGAGTTGTTCCAGTGCCGCTTTGGCGTCGGAAAGTATAGGGACGTGGGCATGCACGTTTTTGTTGATTTCCGAAGGGTCGATTTCAATGTGGATGACCTTGGCCTGCTTGGCATAGCGCGAGAGGTCGCCCGTTACCCGGTCGTCGAAGCGCATGCCGATAGCGATAAGTACATCGCATCGGTTCTGCATGACGTTGGGCGCGTAGTTGCCGTGCATACCGAGCATGCCGCGGTGCAGCGGGTGGCTGTTGGGGATGCTGGACAAGCCGTGTATGGTACAGCCTAGTGGGATGCCTGATTTTTCGACAAACGCGCGGAAGGCTTCTTGGGCGTGGGCAATCTGAATGCCATGGCCCGCCAGTATCATTGGCCGTTCGGCAGCGTTGATGAGAGCCGCAGCTTGGTGTAGGGCTGCCGGGGAAGGCTTGGGCATCGGCTTGTAGCTTCGGATTCGCGGCC
>JAAAOU010000216.1 GCA_009908745.1 Bacteroidota bacterium | reverse complement strand
ACTCTACCCATCTGGTGGACAGCCTGCTGGCGCTGGGCGTGAAAGTCAGGACAATCTTCGCTCCAGAGCATGGCTTCCGTGGGCAGGCCGACGCAGGCCAAAAGGTAGCCGACGGGAAGGACAGCCGCACCGGCTTGCCCATCATCTCGCTGTACGGCAGCAATAAGAAGCCCCGGCCGGAACAACTTGACAGCGTAGACTTGGTCGTTTTTGATATTCAGGATGTGGGGGCGCGCTTTTACACCTATATTTCTACCCTGCACTATATTATGGAGGCCTGTACCGAGCAGGATAAGTTCCTTGTTGTGCTCGACCGGCCCAACCCCAATGGCCATTATGTAGACGGCCCCGTACTCGATACGGCCTACCGCTCTTTTGTAGGTATGCACCCGGTGCCGGTCGTGCACGGTATGACCGTAGGCGAGTATGCACGGATGATCAACGGTGAAGGCTGGATCAGCCCGAAATTAGAGATGGGCGTTGTACCCTGCACGGGCTACAGCCACCAAACCGCTTACGAACTGCCGGTCAAGCCCAGCCCCAACTTGCCCAATATGCGGTCGATTTACCTCTACCCTTCTCTGTGTTTTTTCGAGGGTACTGTAGTGAGTGTCGGCCGGGGTACCAACACACAATTCCAAGTGTACGGCCATCCCGAGTCGACAATGGGCGACTATACTTTCGCCCCTACATCTATGCCCGGCGCCAAACACCCCAAGCACAAAGGCGATACTTGCCGAGGGTTTTCCCTTGTGCATTTGCCGGCGGATAGCATACGCGCCCAAGCCCGACTCGACTTGGCGCCCTTGATCGAGTTCTACCGAGCATTCCCAAAGCAGGATTCCTTTTTCTTGCCGAACCGCTTTTTTGACTTGCTAGCGGGTTCCGATCAGCTCCGGAAGCAGATCCTAGCCGGGCAGTCTGCCGAAGCGATCCGCAAAAGCTGGCAGGAAGATTTGGAAGCCTTTCGGCAAATGCGCCAGCCTTATCTGCTCTACGAGGAATAATGAACCCTGCCAATTTCATTTAAATGTTTAGCTTTGGGTGAACAACAAACACAAGCAAATGGCTGCACCAAAAACCTTCAAAATCGGCATCGCCATGGCAGGTGCCGTTTCCGCTGGAGCTTATACCGCCGGCGTAATTGACTACCTGCTGGAGACCCTGTCCAAATGGGAAGGTGCCAAAGAGCGGAACAAACAACTGGGGGAAGACCATCCGGAATACGACCATAGCATCCCCATGCACGATGTCGTCATCGAAGTGATGGGCGGCTCCTCTGCCGGCGGGATGACGGCTGCTATTGCTACCCTGGGCCTGTTTGAAGGCTTGCGCCCCATCAACCAACAAAACAAGGAAAAAGCCAGCAACAAAATGTACGAGGCTTGGGTCAACCTCAATGACCAAGGGGACGGCAAAATGTCGACCTTGCTGCAAATGCTCACCACGGAAGATATTAAAGAAAACGATGGGGTTGTCTCCCTGCTCAATTCCCAGCCGATAGATGCCATCGCAGATCGTGCCGGGGAACTCAACCGGATCACGGACTTGCCCGATTACATTTCTTCGCAACTGGAAATCATCCTCACGGTAACTAGCCTGCGGGGCATACCGCTGGCGGTCAATTTTTTTGACCAGGCCAAGCAACAGCAGCAGAAAGGGGAACCGCTCAAGCCTGCCCACCGTATGTTTCTCCACAAGGGTATTGCCCATATGCGGGTCACGCCAGAAGGCCTAGCTACCGACCCCCATGTCATCCCTTTTGACCCTGCTAAAGCCTCAGACCGGGACCTGCTGCTACAATGCGCTAAAGCCAGCGGCGCATTCCCGCTCGGGCTAGCCCCACGGGAGTTGGAAAAAACCCAAACTTCCTACATCCGGGCTATGGTAGACCGCATGTTTTCCAAACGCGAGCGTGACAGCTACGAAGTAGAAGCCCCTGTAAATGGCGTGCGCATAGAAGTGGAGGAAGACACCTTCGACTTTTTCGCCGTGGATGGCGGCACCGTGAACAACGAGCCCTTCGGCGAGGTCATCCGGGCCCTGGAAGAAAAGTGCATCGGCGAGCCCGGCCAGAACTACGCGGTGCTGATGATTGACCCCTTCCCCAATTTTGAGAGCGAAGCCGCCCCCGAACGCAGCTCTTCCCCTAAGCTGATGGAGCTGGCCCCCAAAGTACTCGGCGCGATACGTGGCCAAGCGATGATGAAAGAAAGTGACTTGGTCGGCGGCTTGTCTTCCGACCACACCCTGCGCATGGTATTCCCGTCCCGCGACAAGGAGAACGGGGACAAAGACCCCTACCCTATTTCCTGCGGGTCGCTCGACGGTTTTGGCGGGTTTTTCAGCCGCGGGTTCCGGGAGCACGATTTCAAGCTAGGCCGCAAGAACTGCCAGAGCTTCCTGCGCAACTACTTCTGCCTGCCGCTGAGCAAAGCCGGCGCCGACAGTGTATTTGCCGATTGGGACGAGGAGGACGAACGCCACAAACGATATTACAGCCCGGATGGCAACGGCTACCCGATTGTGCCTGATATGGACTTCGACCGCCGCCGGGCAACCAACGAAGAATTCCCCACACCCGCACGGGAACGAATTAAAGCAGAAGAAATCCTGCAGTTGGATGACCAAATACAGCTCCGCCTAAGGGAGGTATTAGCTAATATCAACAAGTACGACCGCCGGACGCCTACACGCGAGCAGCAGCAATTGGAGGATAGTGTGGACAATATTCTGAAGCAACACTACAAACCGGGTGTATTTAGCAAGCTGTTCGGCAAGATACTCAGTGCGGTGATCGTTTGGAGCTGGAAGAAGTTTGGCGCCAAAACGGCTGCCGGCAAGATGACTAAGACCGTACTGAAGACGATCCTCACTGATTTCAAAAAACGGGGGCTGCTGGAATAACGAAAACCGTATTCCAGCGTTTGTTAAGAAAATCAAGGGTGTATTATGCAAAAAATTCTCGGGCTGGCGCTCCTGCTGGCTATTGTTTTTCCCGCTACCGCGCAGTCTAGCTTACAATGGGGCGTAGAACTATTTCCTAACCTCAGCTTCCGCCGCCTGCTGCCCCGCAATGACATCAACCGCGATCAGATCGACGCCGTAGACGATATGGAGCAGGGGAAGTTCTCCTACTCTGCGGGGCTGATTGCCACTTGGCGCAAAGATAAGCTGGGCTTCAAGACCGGGTTGACCTTTGTGGAATCCGGTTACCAAACCAAGCGTACGGAGGTCGACCTGCGGGATGAGGTGCCCCCCGGCGCGGAGGATGAGCGCACCGCTTACCAAAGCCTGTTCGTGGAAGTACCTGCCGAAATGCTGTTCTTTCAGAATTTCGACCGCAAAAACCAGATGTACTTTTCTATGGGCCTGACGGCTGCGTTCAACGTCGACAACCGGGAGCGGGTGACTTATTACTTTGGCGACACCCAAGATGTGGTGACGGAGCTTATTGCAAACAATCCGCAGGTCGACTTCGGGCTGATGCTTTTCAATCAAAACAATGGCAATGATTATTACGACGAGAATGGCGGCCGCGTCGTCCGACATTTGACACGCCTCGAGCAGAGTGAAAGAGACTCCCTTGCCAATTTGGTGGACAATCTGTCCGCGGAAACCTGGACACCTTTGTGCGAGACGTTTTACGAGGCGTATCGCTACATCGCCCGGCCCGACAAC